>DASXKM010000509.1:0-4335 GCA_036496825.1 Puia sp.
CTGCAAGAGGGTAACCAAAACATTTTTCAAAAGCTTCTTTGAATAATGATTCAAAAGCACGGGTATCCAATTCATTCATAGTCTGCTTTTATAATTCCCTGGGCTCAAATATAGAATTCCGCATGATTTCCGCCACAATTCCGATTGTTTTTAACAGGGCAGAGGATATTCACCGGAATAAATTTTCAATATGAAATATTTACTTCTCACCCTCATCGGTTTTAACAGTATTCGGGTTTCTTCACAAAATATCCAGTTGGTATATGATATGCGCCATTCAGTGGATCCAAAAATGAATCCCGGGAATTTTCCAACATTATATTTCGAATATTTCAAAACGCAGGATTCCGGCCGGGCATTTATTAAACCGGGTTCTTTCTTATTCAAAATGGAGGCCGATGCGGCGGGTCCCGGTACTAATACAAATAAAATGTATTTCCAGGTTGCCCAGACCCTCCGCTGTTGGCAGCCGGCTGTTTTTCTGCACCTGTCCATCAGCGGAGGTCTGGGTGTAACGGAACCTAAACTATACAGTTATTATATCCTGACAACGTATTCGGCCGGCATAGCATTTCCTTTTCAGTGGAAAGGCGGTTTTTACAGCATGGTGCTCGATTATAAATATGTTCCGTATGTTAAACCGAGCTCCGATTTTCTCTGGACCTTCTATTTTTACAAAGGACTATTCAATTATCGCTGCGAACTGCTTGGAGACTTTTCTTTTTGGACCGAAAACAAAAATCATGGGGACGTCATCACGCAGAATCAAAGTGGTAAGAGATTTTTTCTTTATGGTGAGCCCCAGTTCTGGATACATGTGGTGGGCGGTTTATCAATTGGAGCGCGGATAAATATTTATTATCACATAAATACAACCGAAAATACCTGGCAGGTATATCCGGCTCCAGGTATCAGATGGAAACTTTAAAAGGCGATTCAAATATAATATTTCAGAGACTGCTTAATTTGAAATAGCCCAGGTGGATGATATCATCCTGAAAGGATTCAGCAGGCTGCAATTCAATCAGAAATTTTTCTTTTTGTTCCGGTGAAAGCATTTCTTCGATCTCATATAAATCATCCACGTCGATACCGTATTTATCATCAATATGCGATTCGGCCCCAGGGAAATGATTGTCCTGAAAAAATAAAGTTTGCCTGGCTTCTTTATAAGCGGCAGATCGGTTTACCTTAACCGTTAGAAAATTATAATGCTGCTCTTCGAATTTGTTTTCCTGGTAACCGCCAAGGTTTATAAAAAATAATCTGGGTGCCTGATCATTTAATTCTTCATTATTCTTCCGGGGCCTGATTTTAATTTGGAACCCGTCTACCTGATTCACTTCCCGCCAGGCATCAATATGTATCTTTTCCGGCTCCGGCCAGAACCGTTGAATTTCAGGAACCAGATCCTTTAATCCGGTGGCGACGGCAAAGAAAATATCATGCTGTTCTGTATGTCTTCCCGGTGGTTTACAACCCAGTAATAACATGTATAATTTAAGCGGATCCATAATGGAATATTCTGCGAATATAAGTCATAATATGCTCAAAATTAATGATTTGGACATGGCCCGTGGATAAAATTTAAATTCAAATTAAACGTTATTATGAATGAACCCTTATATGAATAACCAACCCCTTTGCCATGAAAAAATATTTACTCCTTTCCTTTATTGCGGCCGGAATTTCTTCATCTGCTTACAGCCAGTTGATGGTGAGTAAGATGCTGGGAAAAAATTCAGACAATTCACAACTTGGATACGGTCTGTTCACTTTTCTTGATTTTCCTTTAAATAATGAGCACACGAGTGTCCGGCTGGAATTACTGGATATGGCTTACTACCCAACGAAAAATGCTGATATATATAGTCCGATCGGATATCTTTCAATAAAGGTCGGTTACAAATACGTATTCAGTGAGGACCAGGCCGGATTCTATCTTGAACCTTCGGCAGGTTATTGCCGTGTTGTAAATTCCGGCGCGGAAAATTTTACAAATGCAGATTATAGTGATGGTATCGCCCTGGCGATGGAAGGCGGGTATAGTCTGGCAGTCGGTCAAAAAGATAACACCGTCAATTTCGCGCTCAAATTTGAAAACGACAACGCGGGTTCAGGTTACGTTATCAACTCCATTGGTTTCCGCGTGGGATTCAGCTTTCATATCTTCAGACGAAAGGATTCTTATTAAATCCTGAGCAGTTGCGCAAACTTTAGAATATACTTTTCTTAAATTTATTGCTCAATTTTATTTGGATGGATGAAGAACGTCCAGAGATTTTCATTTTAATCTGGCTGAATGAGTGAAATTTTGCACGGAAATATTGTTCGACTCGAACCGCTGGAGAATCACCACGCTGAAGGATTGGCGCGCGCTTCGATGGTTGATGACGGACTGTACCGATGGAGTCCGGTACCGCATGGCATAGAGGAAGTAAGGAAATATATCCAAACGGCCCTGGAATGGAAACAGGCGGGAACATGCCAACCTTATGCGATCATTCGTGTTCAGGGAGATACTATTATCGGTTCCACGCGGCTTTTTCTGATTGAACGATGGCTTTGGAAACCTGAACATCCCAGACACGGGCGACAATATCCCGACGCTGCTGAGATTGGTTACACATGGCTCGACCATTCTGCTATTCGTACGGGTGTAAACACTGAAGCAAAATTGCTGCTATTGCAACTCGCTTTTGAAAAATGGCAGGCATACAGGATTTGTTTACATACCGATGTGCGTAATGACCGTTCAAAAGCGGCGATCGAAAGGATCGGGGGAAGATTTGAAGGCGTGCTTCGTTCTCACCGTCTGGCAAGTGACGCTACACCAAGAGACTCCGCAAGATTTTCTATCCTTCTCTCCGAATGGCCGGAAGTGAAGGAGCATCTGAAGAAGTTATTGAGTCGTTAAAAAAATTCGGTTAACGGTAAGATGAAAAAATATCAGGGGATAGCGCTTTGAGCATCGACCGGCGAATCCGAAGAAATATGGCCGGGTGAATAGGTTTTATAAAAAGACTCCAATAAAACTCATGAAAAAATTTTTGATTTCGTTTTTAGTGCAGTTCCTGATCCTCGGAAATATGAAGGGTCAGGATGTTTCTTTAGAAAAAAAATGGTGGAAGGAAGCGGTAGTCTATCAGATATATCCGCGCAGTTTTAAGGACAGCGACGGAGACGGTATCGGCGATCTCAAAGGCATTATCTCGAAACTGGATTATATAAAGAGCCTGGGTATCGACGTCGTTTGGCTTAATCCCATATATAGTTCACCCAATGATGACAACGGTTATGATGTGAGTGACTACCGGAATATCATGAAGGACTTTGGTACGATGGCGGATTTTGATTCACTGATAACGGGAATGCACAGGCGCGGAATAAAAATGGTCATGGACCTGGTGGTGAATCATAGCAGTGATGAACACGAATGGTTCAAACAAAGCCGAAGCTCCCGAACCAGTCCCTATCGCGATTATTATCACTGGTGGAATGCAGAACGGGGGAAACCCACTCCCAGGTACAGTTTATTTGATATTAATCACGACGCCTGGCGCTACGATTCATTAACCAACGCTTATTATCTTCATTATTTTTCAAGAAAACAACCGGATCTGAACTGGGAAAATCCGCAGTTGCGGAAAGAGATTTATGATATCATGAAATTCTGGGCGGATAAGGGTATCGACGGATTCAGGCTGGATGCATTTGGTTTTGCAGCCAAGGATACGACCTTCCCGGCCTTCCCCGAAGGATATGAGAAAAACTTTATGCTTTATTATTTCATGGGACCTCATTTGCATGATTATCTCCGGGAAATGAATAAAGAGGTGCTCAGCAAATATGATGTGATGAGTGTAGCCGAAGGCGCCGGAAATTCTTTTGATGATGCGCACAAACTGGTAGATGCGGATCGCCATGAACTGAACATGGCCTATGCTTTTGAAGGAATCGATATAGCAAAGCCGGAAGGATACAGCCTGTTACATTTCAAAGAGGTTTTCAGCCGGTGGGACAGTGCCTTTGCACATAACGGTTGGTTGTCCATCGTTCTTTCCAATCATGACCAGGCCAGACTCGTGAGCCGTTTCGGGAACGACCAGCCGCTATACCGTGCGCTTTCATCCAAAATGCTCAGCACATTTATCCTGACCATGCGGGGTACACCATACTACTATAACGGAGATGAGCTAGGCATGACGAATTCGGATTTTAAAAGTATTCGTGATTTCCGGGACCGGCCGGCGCTCATTGAATACCAGCATATATTAAGTATTCATGGAGATACCAGTGCTTACCTGAAACTTTTAAAATTCCAGGGCAGAGATA
>DASXKM010000510.1:0-5804 GCA_036496825.1 Puia sp.
CGACAAGCTGATCCTGCATCCGTCCGCACTAAATGCCACACAGACCACCACGATTAAACTGTCTTATACGGTGAACGGAAATCAGACGGATGTTACCGTGTTGGTTGTTGTTGCCAATGCCGATTTCACCATGGAAATAAGCAGGGCGGTGGGTGCGACAAATGTTCCGCCTGTTATGCTCACGCTGAAACCACTGGGTACAGGATTCAATAAATCCAGCTGGCTGATGCAGCAGGGTTCAAAAAAAGTAACCGCGATAACGGAAGGCACACCCATGGGATTACTACAACTGGGATTCAAACCGGATCAGCCGATTGTGATCACCCATCACGTAGAGATCAATACTGATTCAGAAGTTTGTAAAGACGATAAAAAATTTGAACTGAACAGCCAGGTCATCGAGGTTCATTTGAACAAGGGACCATTTGATAATAACACGCAGCCATGATTCCGGATTCGAATCATATCATTGCGAGACAGACCATAGAGATCGACTTTGAATCCCTGGAAAAAGGCATGGGTGTTCAGAACCGCATCTCGGAATTATTTCATGAGCGATTGCTTCCGGGCATGGAAAACCTCTTTGATGAAATGGTGGGTCCGGATCAGCGTGCTGTGATCGACATACTGGAAATAGACTGCGGTGAGTTGTCGCCCAACAACTGGGAACAGGAATGGGTGGAAAAGACCCTGCATGAACTCAAAGCGGTTTTGAGGACAGTCGATAAAAAACCCGCAGCCTCAGATGGGGCGGAACCGTTTTTCTTTTTTCTGCAGCATGGCCGACTGTCCTGGAATGCCCGGATGGATTATGTGAAGAGATGGGAAGAATTTATGAAGCTGGATTCCGTATTCGTGAAAGAATTTTTGCGTCGTCTGAATTCGGGACAGATAAACATTCAGCGTCTTTCGCAGGGATTTAGTATGGTTTTTTTGAATAAAATAATTACGGCTTTGATAAACGATGAACCGGAAATTGCCGCCCTGATCCTTCAGATAAAGGAGGAATCACAAGTTCATGGTGGGCAGAAGAAATCCGACTTTATCCGGATTCTCGAAAGAATAAAAACTGCGACGAAAATAGACGATCGATTTAAGTTGAAAGAGGAGAATATTCTCCTGAAAAAAGACAAACGCGAAAAGTCTGCGGAAGAGGATGAGATGATTTATATCCAAAATTCCGGCCTGGTTATTCTTCATCCTTTTTTCCCGCAACTTTTCGAAAGTAACGGGCTGATAAAGGAAAATAAATGGGTTGATGAGGAATCGAAACAGCGGGCGATTCAGATGATGGGATTTCTTATGACGGGAAATGAATCAACGGAAGAATTCGACATGGCACTAAATAAAATACTTTGTGGAGTGGAGATCCAGGATGTTATAGTGGAAGAAATTAGGCTGACAGACAATATCAGGCGCAGCTGTGAAGAATTATTGGGAGAAGTGATCGGCCATTGGAAGGCACTAAAAAATACCGGTATAGAAACGTTCAGGGAAACTTTTTTAAACCGCGCGGGAAAATTGAGCAGGACCGGCAATGGCTGGCTTCTGCAGGTAGAGCAAAAAGGAGTGGATGTGTTGATGAACAAACTTCCCTGGGGAATCGGGACCATTAAACTTCCCTGGATGCATGAAATCGTATATACCGAATGGGCCTATTAATATTTTGGAAAAAACGGCCATTAAATAAAAGAAGTGTATGAAGCAGGCGGCTCCCAAACAAAAGGTTTTAACTCCTCCGGTGCCTGCCCGGAAAAATACAATTGCTGAAAAAACCAGGAAGCCTTTTTTCTCACCGGTAACGGAAAGATCTGCTACAGACAATCCGCTGTGGCTGGGCCAGGTTAATAATTCCTTTGAACAAGAAGCGAATGCGGTGGCAGAAAAAGCGATTCGCATGCAACCGGTTAACAGGAACTTCCATCCTGTCTTGCAAAAAACAAAATCACGTTCAAAGGAAAAAGAGAACCCGGAACTCAACCACGAAATTCATTCGTGCGTAACGGAGGTCATTGAATCTGCCGGAAAACCGTTGGACTACGAGATCCGCCGGGAAATGGAATTATTCTTTGGTGAACCTTTCAGTCGCGTTCGTGTGCACGACGACCGGCAGGCGAATAAATCCGCTGCACAACTCCATGCGCGCGCTTTTACCTATGGCGATCATATCGTGTTTGCGGCAAATGCCTATCAACCGAATTCGACGCAGGGAAAAAAACTGATTGCCCACGAGCTTACGCATATTGTTCAACAACGCGATGGGGAGAAACTTATTCAGCGGGATCCGGATGTGAGTATTGCGCAAACGAAGGAGGTCACCGATGCCTTTTCATTTTCTCCGGATCTGGAACCGCTAATTGCTATTCACAAAAAGGCAAATCCGTCTACTTCCACTTTTGCAGATAAACTGCTTCGTTTATATCAAAACAATATTGATGCGGCATTCGCACAATATGTCGAGAAAATCGCCAGCGAGAAAACAGTAACATCCAAAGAGGATCCCGAAATGGACCTCTTGTTCGATATATACAAGAAGCTGGGTAAAGACAAGGATGCTGCGCAACTGGCAAAAGATAAAAAGTATTTGCCCCAAAAAACGGCTTTTTACAGCGCGGAATTTTACAAAGAGGTATTGAAAGACGATCTGAAATGGTTACCCGAAAACCCATCCCTGAAAAAGTATTTTCCCGGAGCTTTTCTGGATACATACCTGATGTATTTGTACGGCCCCTTTATAAAAGTACAAAGCCTGGATATTGACGCGCTAAGAAAGAAGCAGAAGGAAATGCTGGATACCATCAAATCCGGTACAGGTCTGGTAGAAAATGAAAGAACGTATATCGCAATTGAATCCTTTGCACTATTGGATAAGTCCAGAAAAGACTCATTGGCTGAATTGGATTCAACCATCAAATCCGGAAATGTGTTTGCCGGTAAAATGGATATCGCGGCAAGATTAAGTAAACTGGATACCCAAAAGATAAATAAAATACCGCTTGAAGAATTCAGACTTTTATTAGCCCTTGCGGCGCCGGGAATCAAAAAGACAAGTAGTAACGCATTTGTTTTCTGGAAAGGGATCGTTGACGCTTCGAAGATGGTGGCAAAAAATGAATTTGCAGCCGCTTCAGTGGCGGCTCAATTCGCCAGACAAAAGGATAAGTTTAAAGATTTTGAGCGCTTAATAGCCAAGGCAGCGCTGACCTATCTTAGACTTACCTGGGAAGGCGATATTCCGAAAACCGGTGAGTTCGAACAGCAAAGGAAAGAAGCAGCGGATTTAATAACTGTTTTAATAAAAAATGCCAGCCTGGATCTGATCCGTTCTACGCGAAGTAACGAAAAAGAGATGCCCTCCCTGTTTGGCTATTTAATTTATTACCTGGACGACGTACGTATAGCTATGTTACCATCCGCCAAAAAAGATGCGAATGAGACGAATGCAAAAATCCTAAAACGACTCAACTTCGGCACTGCCGTAGGCAACCTTGGATACCTGATGGGTTCAGCTCAATTATCAGAAATTGCCAGCGAAGTAAAAAAGCCCACTGGCAAACGGATATTCGGCGGCATTCAAAAAGAATCGTTTGTTGCCTTCCGCGATCCACTGAATTGGGAACAGGGAAATCTTCCGGCGTCACAAACCCTACAGGAATATGTAAAAGAAAATACCACGATCTCCTATTCTTCTGCTTTTGCCAGTCTGATGGAGTATTTTTTTGTCAATGCTTCCATGCAGGAGGAAATCAGCAAACTGAAAGCCACCAAAGAACTGCAAAATGATTCAGCAGGAATTGAGATCGATTTAATGCAGGCTTCGCTGGATAATTATGTACCTATTCCAAACCGCATCCGTAAATCAATGGATGAAATGTCGAGGGGAGAAGATTCAGTTATCCCACGACGATTTGTTTTGCACGGTGTATATTTTTCAGCCGCATCGGAAGACCAGGCTGCATTTTCAAAACTCATTTTTAAGAATGACCGGTTCAATCAGGAACTGGATCAAAAATTTGGAAAAAACGGACTCATCATTGCCCCACTGAATGTTCAAACGCATATGGATTCCGGTGGCATTGTCGTTTGGGTGCTTGCCGAAAACAGATTGAAACAATTTGCGTCGGGTATGATGAAACTTTTTCCAGCCATCAGCATACCCATAGATTATGAAAAGCAGCCAGGGGATTGGTGGAGTGCGTTTTTGTCTTTGGTAAAAGAGTTGGAAGCCGGTAAGGGCAGGAGCGGTTTACCAGATCTAAAAGTGATGCAGGCGCAGACCGCTAAGTCCCTAAAAGATAGTCAGGATATGTTGAATTTCTGGCGAAGAAAAGCCATCTCTTATCACCGGCGCGTGGTAGTCAGGCTGGTGATTCGTCCGCTCTGGCAGGATTTTAAAGATGTCGGCATATCTACCTGGGAGAATCCGTCGAAAGCCATTGATCAGATGATCTACCTGGCTGGAGAGCATCCGTATATCCTGGATGAGCACGGGAATGACGAACTCAAAATGCAGATTGCCGCTGCGATGTTGGAAACGGGAGATCTTATTTACGATAAGTTGCTCAACCAGGGCATGTTTGGCGGCGCGGCGACCAGCAGACTATCTATTGTTAGCAAGTTACTTCCCCATGTAGCCGGGGCCATCTCTCTCGAAAAAGAAGTTGCGAAAGAAAGAAAGTCATTGCTAATTGAATATCCTGAAGAAGAACACGAAGGGAAAGTAAAAAAGTTAAAGGAATTACAAAAGGGCCTTACGGATGTTTTGCGATCTATTTATAAATCACAGGTCGAAGACTTTATCAGCTTTGAAGGTGGTAATATAAAAATCGATCAACACGATGTGGGCGACTGGCTGCAGGGAAATAAAGGGGCGAATGAGTTGCGCGATCTGAATAGTACAGAAGCCTTTAATAAAAAAACCAGCATCGTTGATGAAGGAAATACGTACACGCTTCTGCAGGTACACAAAGATTTTAATTATCAACCAGCAGTTGAAATCGAACCTGGTGGTGTAAAATGGGATAAAGACCTAATAGGCGAAATCAACCCAAGTGTATTGGTCATACGGGATGAAAAGGGAATACGTCCTGTACCCTGGAAGGAACGCAAAGGTGAAATTCTCTTTACGTACCAGGTGGTCGATAAAAATGGCAAAGCCAGCGATCCTATTCCAGTAACGGATACGAACGATGTGACCCTGAAAGAATTTTATTCCCGCATCTATGTCTACAGCACAGGAAAAAACCTGGTGAAATTTGCCGAAGTACTGGAAGCCGGTGCAGAATGGTTAAAACTTCCTTTTTATTTTATTCCAGGTCTCGGAGAAGTGGTAATGGCTGCCGACCTGGTGGTCGGCATACTGCAATTTTTAGCGAGCGAAGAGTTCAGAACACTGAAGAGTCTATTAATGGACGGAGACGGTGAAGAACTCCTCAAACAGGCCTTTGATCTGGCGTCCAGCTTTTTCAGCACAGAAAAACTATTCGATAAACTGCTCGATGAGAATTTTGAAATACCATCATTTGGTACACCACAACCCAAAACCAAACAGGACGACACGATCAACGAACATAGTGACGGGAAGCTGATGAAATTTGTAATGGCCATCGTAAACTTTGGAAAAAAGTTATGGAATGGCGTGAGCTGGTTGAAGAGCGCCATTAATTATGTACTTAAACAAATTCACACGTTTATTTTAAACCGGCCCATGCTCGCGGCCGTGATCAGTGTGATTACCAATAATTATTATTTCCTTGAAACGGCAATACAGGCAGGTAAATCCATTCTGGGTCTGGGAGATGAAA
>DASXKM010000511.1:0-1558 GCA_036496825.1 Puia sp.
TGCCCTGCTCATATATTATTATCACAGATCCTGGGACCAGATTCCGTCACCAACACCCTCTTCACACACAAATCTTCCAAACATAAAAGTTTCTGTTATTATCCCGGCAAGAAATGAAGCCCTGCGTATCGGCAAATGTCTCGATTCTTTACTCGCACAATCTTATACAAAGGAATATACCGAGATCATCGTCGTAAATGATTTATCAACAGACAGCACAGCACAGATAGTTATGGAACACCCATCGGCCTGTACGCTCATTAATCTATCCGACTTTGTTTCCGGTTTCATCAATTCATACAAAAAAAAAGCAATAGAAACGGGTATTGCAAAGAGCTCGGGAGAATTGATTGTCTGCACAGATGCAGATTGCAATATGGGCGTAGATTGGATACTTGTTCTTGTAAACGCTTATCTGAATGAAAATCTTCAGTTCATGGCGGCTCCGGTAAAAATTATTCCAAACGGTTCCTGGCTTTCCATTTTTCAGATACTCGATTTCATCTCGCTACAGGGAATCACTGGCGCAGCCGTCTATAAGAAACTTTACCCCATGTGCAATGGCGCTAACCTGGCATATAGCAGAAAAGCGTATCAGGCGGTTGACGGATTCCAGGACATTGATCACATCGCATCCGGTGATGATATGCTTCTGATGAAAAAAATTCAATCCCGGTACCCGGATAAAATTCAATACCTCAAAGATCCGGAAGCGATAGTAAATACGGTGCCCGCCGAAAACATAAAAACATTTTTAAACCAGCGCCTGCGATGGGCAAGCAAAATTTCCCACTATAAACATCCGGCTACCTTTGTAACCCTGGCCCTGGTATACCTGGTAAATGCATTTCTTCTGATATTATTTATCGGGTGTTTTTTCTACGGACACTGGCGCTGGCTCCTGGTATTGATGGCCTTCAAAACGATTTCAGAATATTTTTTTGTCTCCAAAGTGGCAGGCTTCTTTCAGCAACAATCGCTCATGAAGTATTTTCCGGTCTGTCAGCCGTTTCACATTCTCTATACAGTGATCGCTGGCAGTTTCGGTAGTTTTGGAAAATATGAGTGGAAAAACCGCAAAGTGAAATAACGTTTTGAAAGAAAATATCTCCATACAAACGGATACCTGGCAACGGTTAAAAAAAAACCGGGGTGCTGTTTTTGGAATGATCATCATAACTCTTTCCCTGATTATGGCTGTATTTTCCTATTTCCTGGCGCCGGATCACAGTCCATACGCAAACCGCATGGTTTTGGAGATCGGTGGACAAAAGCCTGGTTATCGCCAGCGTTTCCTGCTGATAAAAAAACAGCAGGAAGTTATTCGTGCGTCTTTTCTTCATCGCCTGATTTCAGGTAGGGATGACCGTTACGACTGGATACCCATCAGTTCCTGGTCACAAAGTGGCGATAGTTTAATCGTGGGCAAACTGATTGATGAATCAATAGTTGAAAGGCAGTCTTTTTTTCATCCTCCGCAAAACCAGGATCTGAAGATCCGGACGAAAGTATTTTGGCTCGGCACCGACCGCTATGGCAGGGATATCCTGAGCAGACT
>DASXKM010000512.1:0-4730 GCA_036496825.1 Puia sp.
AAAACTTTTACCATCGCGAAAGTGATAGAACAAGTGCAAAAGCCCACGCTTGTTCTTACGCATAATAAAACACTGGTGGCCCAGCTTTATGGAGAATTTAAACAGTTTTTCCCCGAAAATGCGGTTGGTTATTTCGTTTCCTATTATGATTACTACCAGCCCGAGGCCTACATGCCGGTGAGTGATACTTATATTGAAAAAGATCTTTCAATCAATGAAGAGCTGGACAAACTTCGTTTACAGGCAACCACGCAATTGCTCAGCGGACGGCGCGATATAATTGTTGTCGCCTCCGTGAGCTGTATTTATGGAATCGGTAATCCGGAAGAATTCGAAAATGGAATCGTACGCATAAAACGCGGGCAAACCATTTCACGCCAGGGATTTTTGCATGCACTCGTCAATTCTTTATACTCCCGTGATCAGTTTGAATTTAAACGCGGAACATTCCGCGTGCAGGGAGATACCATTGATATCAATCTGCCATATCTGGATTATGGTTACCGTATTGCATTTTTCGGCGATCAGATAGAAGAGATAGAAAGTTTTGAATTGAAATCCGGCAAACGAATCATGCCCATGGATAACGCGGCCGTTTTTCCGGCGAACCTGTATCTGGCACCCAAAGATATGATCACCCAGGTGCTTGCAGAGATTCAGGATGAGATGGCTGCACAGGTTTCCTATTTTAAAAGCTCGGGGAAATTTATCGAGGCCCAGCGCCTGAGTGAACGCGTAAACTTTGACGTGGAAATGATACGCGAGCTGGGCTATTGTAATGGCGTTGAAAATTATTCCCGGTTTTTTGACCGTAGAAAACCAGGCACAAGACCTTTTTGCTTGCTGGATTATTTTCCGAAGGATTTCTTATGCGTCATAGATGAAAGTCACCAGACAATTCCTCAGGTAAGTGGCATGTATGGTGGCGACAGAAGCAGAAAACTGATACTGGTAGATTATGGATTCAGGCTTCCTTCTGCACTTGATAATCGACCGCTGAATTTTCACGAATTCGAAACAATGACGGATCAGACCATTTATGTGTCTGCGACGCCCGGAGATTACGAACTCGAGAAATGTGGAGGTGTTGTGGTGGAACAGGTTGTCAGACCGACAGGACTATTGGATCCTCCGATTGAAATCAGGCCAAGCGTAAACCAGATCGACGATTTACTGGACGAAGTCGATAAGCGCGTTACCAGTGGAGGCCGTATTTTAGTGACAACCCTGACTAAACGGATGGCAGAAGAAATGGATAAATACCTGCACCGTCTAAATATCAAATCCAAGTACATACATAGCGAGGTAGAAACTTTGGAAAGAGTAGAAATTCTTCGTCAGCTCCGGCTGGGCGAAATTGATGTGCTTGTAGGCGTCAATCTGCTAAGGGAAGGTCTTGATCTTCCGGAAGTGACGCTGGTTGCCATTTTGGATGCGGATAAAGAAGGATTTTTAAGAAACGAGCGTTCACTCACCCAGACAGCTGGTCGCGCAGCCCGTAATGTAAATGGCCTCGTGATTTTTTATGCAGATAAAATGACGGAAAGTATGCAAAGAACCATTGATGAAACCAATCGCCGCCGTGAGAAACAGGTCCGGTATAATGAAGCCAACAGCATCACGCCGACAACCATATTAAAATCCAGGCAGGATGTATTTGCCTCGACTTCCGTTCTCGACATCAAAGGCTTCGATGAGAAAAATCCTTACGCCATTGCAGGCGATCAGGATCTTGTGATGGTTACCGCAGAAGAGGAACCGGAATACAAGACCATACCACAGATGGAAAAAGCCATTTCGAAAATAAAGAAAGAAATGGAAAAAGCGGCAAGGGATCTGGATTTTATGGAAGCTGCCCGTTTACGGGATAACATGTTTTCGCTTCAGAAAAAATTAACGGAATTGAAAAATTAAACTGGATAATGAACAAGAAATTGTTTCTGCTTGATGCGATGGCACTGATCTTTCGCGCTTATTATGCATTGATCCGTGCGCCGCGTATCAGTTCAAAAGGGAAAAATACAAATGCCCAGTTTGGTTTTACCAATACGCTGGTGGAGCTGATTAACAACCAGAAGCCATCTCATATGGCGGTCTGTTTTGATACGGAAGCACCTACCGAGCGACACACTGATTTTACCGATTATAAAGCAAACCGCCAGGAAGCGCCGGAAGATTTGATCATCGCCATTCCGGATATTAAGAAAATTGTCCGCGCATTCAATATCCCGATTATAGAACTGGATGGTTATGAAGCGGACGATGTGATTGGCACCCTCAGCAAACAGGCTGCCGGCGCAGGTTACGAAGTTTTCATGGTAACCCCGGATAAAGATTACGGACAGCTCGTAAGTGAAAAAGTAAAAATATATAAGCCGGGTTATCAGGGCGGCGTTGTCGAAATTATCGGACCCGATCAGGTACTGGAAAAATGGAATATCAAAAACATTGAGCAGGTTATTGATATTCTTGGTCTCATGGGTGATGCGGTTGATAATATTCCGGGCATTCCGGGTATCGGAGAAAAGACTGCCGCTAAATTGCTGGCAGAATACGACACGCTTGAAAATATTTTGGCGAATGCTGAGAAAATAAAAGGTGCCGTTGGTGAAAAAGTAAAGGCAGGGAAAGACCTGGCCATCATGAGTAAAAAACTGGCGACCATTATTACGGATGTACCTGTACAATTTCACGAAGAAGATTTTAAATTGAAAGAATGGAACAGAGATGCGCTTCGTGACTTATTTATTGACCTCGAGTTCAGAGCAGCTGCCAAGAGAATTCTTGGCGAAGAACTGCCTGGCGCCAATGGCCAGACGGCCGTACCCGAAGGAGTGCAGCAGGATCTTTTCGGAAATGCTGTTAACACCGTGGAAAAGAAAGAAACAGTTGAAGAAACCGAATCGCTACCTGTTCATGCTGAAAAAAATATCTCCAACACAAAACATCTGTACATCTGCGCAGATACAGCAGAAAAAAGACTATCGCTGATTACACAGCTCCTGGGAGAGAAGGAAGTTTCTTTTGATACGGAAACAACGGGCATCGATGCAAACAATGCCGAACTCGTGGGCTTGAGTTTTTCTTGGAAACCAGGGGAGGCTTATTATATTCCTATTCCGGCAAACAGAGATGCGGCCATTGAAATACTTTCGGAATTTGATCCTCTTTTTGAAAACCCTGAAAGAGTCTGGATCGGTCAGAACGTTAAATATGATTTGCTTGTATTAAAATGGTATGGCATCGGGGTCAAAGGAAAAATATTTGATACCATGCTCGCGCATTATGTCATTGACCCGGAAGGAAAAAGAGGCATGGATCTGCTGAGTGCCCAGTACCTCGGCTATGAACCCGTACATATCGAGGAACTCATTGGGAAAAAAGGTAAGGGCCAGGGCAATATGCGGGATGTAGCCATCGACAAGATCACCGAATACGCCGCAGAAGATGCGGACATCACTTTACAATTAAGAAATACTTTTCAACCGCTGCTCGATTCAAAAGTTGTAAGACGAGTTTTTGAAGAAGTTGAAAATCCCCTCGTAAAGGTTTTGACGGACATGGAGTTTGAGGGAATCCGTGTAGATATGAATTTCCTACAGGAATATTCAAAAACGCTTGACAAAGAAGGGAAACAGGCGGAAGAAAATGTATATCGTGAAGCAGGTGTACGTTTCAATCTATCTTCACCCAAACAGCTGGGTGAGGTTTTATTTGATAAACTAAAACTTGATCCGAAAGCGAAGAAAACAAAAACCGGACAATACGCTACCGGTGAAGATGTCCTTTTGAAACTGGCTCATCAGAATAAAATAGTAGATGATATTCTGGCCTATCGCGAACTCACCAAGTTAAAATCGACCTATGTGGATGCATTACCAGCCATCATCAACAAAAAATCGGGTCGCGTACATACCAGTTATGCACAGGCGGTCGCTGTCACCGGCCGTTTGTCGAGCAACAATCCCAATCTGCAAAATATTCCGGTAAGAACTGAACGGGGTCGTGAGATTCGCAAAGCATTTATTCCCAGAGATGAAAATCACCTGCTTGTGTCTGCCGATTATTCCCAAATCGAGTTACGGATCGTTGCTGCCATCAGCGGAGATCCGAATATGTGTCTTGCCTTCAAAGAAAAAAAAGATATCCATACTGCCACGGCTGCTAAAGTTTTTAACGTTGAAGAAAAAGAAGTAACGAAAGAAATGCGCTACCGTGCCAAGAGTGTCAATTTTGGAATCATCTATGGACAGGGTGCGTTTGGTCTGGCAGACAATCTGGGGATCACCAGAACTGAGGCAAAAGAAATTATTGACAATTATAAAAAGCAGTTTGTCAATATTCAGAAATACATGGATGATACCATTCAGTTCGCCCGCGAAAACGGATATGTGCAAACACTGATGGGACGGAAGAGATGGTTGCGTGATATAAACTCCGGCAACTTCACGGTTCGCGGATTTGCTGAACGGAATGCCATCAATTCCCCCATCCAGGGTACGGCAGCCGATATGATCAAACTGGCCATGATCAGAATTCACGAGAATTTTAAAAAAAATAAGTTCAGATCAAAGATGTTATTGCAGGTGCATGACGAACTGGTGTTCGACGTGTATCGTTCGGAGGAAGCAGAGGTGCGACCGTTGATTGAGGAGAAAATGAAAACGGCGATTCCGCTGGCGACGCCGATCGAGGTGGAGATTGGGTCGGGGGTGACGTGGCTGGAGGCG
>DASXKM010000513.1:0-7730 GCA_036496825.1 Puia sp.
GGCTGTTACCCCTCAGCTGGAACAGATCGGTCCAAGAATATCTACCGGAGAATATCCTTTTATCGCTTCTTCTGCCGGTATACCGGAGTCCACCAAGCAAAAAGTGCACATCGTAAATTTCAATGATCTTGAGTCGGTGGAATATGTATTAAAAAAATTTCCCATTGCCTGTGTGTTAACAGAACCTGTTCTGCAAAATATCGGTGTTGTTTTGCCCAAACCGGGCTATCTGAAAGGTCTTATTGATCTATGTGAAAAGCATGGTGCTGTGTGTATTTTTGACGAAGTAAAAACCGGATTCAGAACTGCACTGGGTGGCTATCAAAGTGTGGCTGATGTAAAGCCGCATTTGTCAATATTCGGAAAAGCGATTGCAAATGGCTATCCGATAGGAGTTATCGGCGGTAAAAAAGAAATCATGGATCTTTTCGATTCCCCCGATCCCGATACCCGTGTTCTGATAGCAGGGACCTACAATGCGCATCCCATCAACACAGCTGCAGCTATCGCCACTATCGAGACTTTAAAAAATCCAAAAGTATACGCGGAAATAAACAATGTAAGCAACGAACTCTACAATGGTTTGCGATCCATCCTGGAAGAACACGGGTCTCCATTTCATCTCTCGAATAATGCTTCAGCATTCTGTGTTTACTTTACCGAAAAGGCTCCGGCTGATCTACACGATATACTGGAAAATCATGACTTCGCATTTGACATCGCCTATCGCACTTCATTGATCAGTCATGGTATTTATCATTTCCCCATTCCCTGCAAACAGGGTTCTGTGAGTTATGCGCATTCAATGAATGATATCGACCAAACGCTCGATATGACGAGAAAGGTGCTGAAAAGTTTATGAGCATTTATGCGTCAACAGTAACGCCGGTCCATTATTGATTGACCTTTAATGCAATCATTCGATCAAGTACATTTTTCGTGATCCGCTGAACACGCGGGTCCGGATCCATAAAATAATGTTTCGGAGCCTGCATAAATCCGGGCGGATAAGACAAAGTTTTTACCCACCAGCAGGTGGCGGCATTGAAAACAAAATTTCCTTTGGTGGCAGTATAAATGGTTGCCGCATAGCCATGTTGTCTTTCTTCAAGGTCGTCGCTTCTTACAGATCCCTGTGCAAGCACTTCCATACTCGGATAATTTGCAAGCGGTGGCCCATGAAATTCCCAGCCAACAATTTGCGGAATGAAATCTCCTTTCTTCATACCTGTGCCCTCAAAAACCCAATGATCGGGATTCACACAGGTCCAGTCAGCCCAGCCCACGCCATAAGAACGTGAGCCCATCAGTTTGTTTTCATCTTTATACCGATCTATTCTTCTTACTATACGGTTGGGTCTTCCGTCTGTAGAGGGCAAGAGCAATATCCTTCCTGATACAGCATTGCCCCCCAGAAATGCAATATTGAGACCTTCATCTCTAGCCCTGGTAACGTTATCAACCATCTGCTGCGTCCAGTATTCATCATGTGCAACAGAAAGAAAGGCTTTACCCCGCATCAAACCCGGTGCATCTGTGTGGGTATCAACATTTGAAATATATGTCACATCATATCCTTCTTTTTCAAGCCAGAAACATAACGGATGTTCGCTCATCAGAAATTCTCCCGACCCATTCGTGAGTGGCTCAAATCCCGCGGGAAAACCGTTCCAGTATAACGCATAGGGACGATCAAAACTCACATCATATCCCACGGCATTGTCAGACCCCCATGGATCTGTTGGTGAATCGTACAGTGAGCGCCATTGCGGCCAGCGATTATAGGCAAGCCAGGTGAGATCAGAACACTGAAATAACAAATCTGCTTTCCGGTTGTCCCGGACGATAAAAATAATATATGCCTCTGCTTCCGTTTTCAGGGTGCTGAGTTTCCCGAGATAAACACCACTTACCCAATCATCAGGAATTTTAAAACTGAAGGCCTTTGCCCATTTGCATTCAATGAGATTTTTGGGACCGTCTGATGGAGCAGGTTGAACAGAACCTTTTAGCGGCCCGATCGATTTCATTAATCTTCCGCCCTTCCCTCCATAATAACCCATACGAAAAATATCGATCTTATAACTGTCGGCCGGTTCCGTGCTCACATAAATATCCAGTGATTCTCCCGACCGGAGACTGGTATTGGATGTATATCCTTCAATTCCTTTACGACGATGCCAGCCTGATTCATAAGGTTCATCTTTGTCACGTATCACCCTGGTGATGATCCAGTCCGTAGTGCCGGGTTTTAAATTTTCTTCGCGGATAAGGCTGGGTTTCGCCGGGCTAAAGTTATTGCTCTGTGCGTTCACAGTGAGCCAACCGAAGAAAGAAAATAACAGGCTCAAAAAAATAAAAAAGATTTTTCGCTTCATTTTTTTACGCATTAGCCATTTAGCCAGCTGGCCCGACGGTTAGTATCCCGGATTTTGTTTTAAAACAGATGCGCCATTGTGCACACTCAAATCTATCTGATGCAACGGGATTGGATATAATTCATTTTTATTTTTTACAAATACTGCACCATTCAACAGCGTGAAATTAAATCCGTTGATATGTGTTTCATGCTGAATATAAGCATTTAAAACATCTGCCATATAACCGGTGCCATTATCGTATCGCTGCAAATCAAAAAAGCGATGTCCTTCCATTGCCAGCTCCAGTTTTCTTTCAAAGCGCACTGCCTTGCGCGCATAATCCTGGGTTGTAAATGCTCCGGGCGGATACGGGTTGATTTTGTAATTGGCTGCAGGTGTATTCGTAAAACCTTTGGAAGGGTCATTGTTATCAATGTATGTATGAACCCATGTTTCAGGTTTTGCTGCGCGGTTTCTAACCATGTTCACATAGTCTTCAGCTTTGTCCAGACTCCCGACTTCAATTTCTGCTTCTGCTGCCCAGAGCAGGACATCTGCGTAGCGTATCATTACATAATTCACCGATGAGGCCTGATTAACGCCCCAGCCGCCGGCCAGATCATTGGCAGTGGCCGACTGCGCCTCTGAAACGAGGAATTTTCTCGGTATATACGGGCCGGCCTGTGCCTGTGCCCGTACCCATGCCTGTCCCGGCATCAGGCCCCAGTCGGAATATGGAATTCCCCTTCTGCCCACAACATAATCCAGGCGCGGATCCAGTGTTCCGGTATAAGGAGTAAAAGGTTCATCCGAGCCGAGGTTCTGATCATTCGTAATATCGTTATCATTCCAGGTGTCCAGTAAAGGCAGTCCGGTTGCGGGATCTGTTTTGTAAGAATTGGCCAGACTGAAAGATGGCTGATAAAATCCGCAGCAGGTGGTTGGACCTCCATAAGGAAAATTGAGTACATCCCCGATATTTCCATTGTTTGCACCACTGGCGCCATCGTGCACAGACATCTGGACGGCAAATACGGATTCAGCATTATTTTTTTTCGACGGATCAAAATTATCGGCATAATTCACCAGCGCATATTTATCACCCGCGGCGGTTACGCCGTTTTGAATCACATCGTCCAGTAATGCTTTTGCTTCGGTGAACTTTTGTTCAAACATATACACTTTTGCGAGGAAGGCTTTTGCCGCCCAGGAATTTGCCCTGCCTTTTTCCGGCTGCGTTGCATTCAGGCTGTCTATCGCGAATTTAAAATCTGCTTCAATCCGGGGCCATACCGGATCAGTATTCGGAACATAATAATTTGAATTTTCATAACTGACCGAATCACTTACGTAAGGAATATTTCTCCAAAGCTTGGCCGCTTCAAAATGATAAACCGCTCTTAAAAAAATCGCTTCTGCCTTTATCTCGGTTCCTTCAGCCGGTGTCAACGGACCACCGGTGATATTTGCGAGGATACGAATAACGTCATTCGCCCGCTGTATACCTGTATATTCCGCAACCCATTTTGCTTCTAAATAAAGATTGGCTGAATTCACCTGGTATTTTTCAATATCACCCGCATCCGTCTGATCGTCATCTGTTGAACCTTTATGCGCATCATCTGATGCGATACCTCCGAACACCCAGTTACTGACAGATTGCGAGTAAGGTGTTCCGTCAATATCCGACGGACCTCCGATGCCGTCGAGCATGGAATAGGCTCCGATGAGCAGCCCTTCAACGCCAGCCTTGTTTGTCAAAGTGGATGCGCTGGTTGAACCATAGGGCTGTGTTTTCAGAAAATCTTTTGAGCATGCAGCAGCCAATCCTAAAATCGTCATGCAGACCACAAAAAGTTTTTTATATGAAGGCTTCATTTTAATTCGCTGTTTATGGTTAAAAATTCAGGTTTAATCCAAACACATAGTTTCTGAAATTATGCGGATAGTTTGCGTAGTCTATTCCAAAGGCGGCGCTTTGTTGTGCGGGATCCAGAGTGCTGAATGAAGAACTGAGTTCCGGATCCAGTCCCGAATACTTCGTAATCGTAAACAGGTTTTCGACCTGGAAATAAATTCTGAATTTTTTTACGCTGAGTCTGTTTAAAAATTTGGAGTCGAAGGTATATCCCAGTATCACTGACCGGCATTTCAGATAAGATCCGTTTTCCATAAAAAAAGAAACATTATCGGCCGTACTGAATGTACTTGCATTTTGTGCAATCGGCAGTTTCGGATTTGGATTGCTTGGTGTCCAGGAATCAAATAGTAAATTATTACTCTTTGCAGCCATGTAGGAGTCCCATACGCCTGTCTGATATGTGAGTGTGTTGAATACATCATTCCCCTGTGATCCGTACAGCAACATGGTAAAATCGAATTGCTTATAGGTTGCATTCAGATTCAGGCCATACGTAAATTTTGGATTGGGATCGCCAAAAAAAGTCCGATCATCCGGTGTAATCTCTCCATCTTTATTTACATCTTCGTACTTAAATCGTCCCGGCGCCGCTTCCTGTTGAACAGGAGATTTGGCTACATCATCTTCGTTCTGAAAAAATCCGATCACCTTATATCCGAAAAATGCGCTCACCGGGTGGCCGGTCTGATTGCGGACAATACCGACATCAAAATATCCCGGGTCCGGAACCCTTACAATAATATTATGATACGTCGTAACATTCAGCCCGATATTCAGATGAAAATCTTTACTTGACTGAACATGATAGGTTGCTGAGATATCCCAGCCTGTGTTCTGTATATCGCCAATATTAACGATCGGAGAAGAGGCCCCTCCCACCGTGGCAGGCAACGGTTGCGGAAATAATAATCCGTTGATTGATTTTTTGTACCAGTCAACATAACCGTCTATCTTATGATTGAATAGTGTATAGTCCAGGCCGATGTCGGTAACCACATCCTGTTCCCAACCCGTATTGACATTGCCGATATTCGACTGATAAAATCCCTGGTTGATACTTCCGGTGCCGTTGATATCATAATAAGAAAGACCGAAGTTGGAATTGTAAAGTGTAAACGGATTAGTGGGACTCACATTATTCTGTGAACCCAGTTTACCCCAGCTCCCTCTCAGTTTCAGATCGTTGACCCAGGTAACATTTTGCATGAAATTTTCGGCTGACAGTCTCCATCCTCCGGAGAATGAAGGAAACACCCCGTAGGTTTCATCTGCCCCGAATCTGGACGAACCATCGCGTCTCACCGTCGCAGAAAACAAGTACCTGTTGTCGTAGGAATAATCCAGGCGGCCAAATAGTGAATATAACTGGTCTGAGTATGCGCTGCTGTAATTCGTTACGGACGTTGTGCCATTACCTAAAACAAGATAGTATGGATCCGTTGAAAAGAATCCGGCCGATGAACCGCCAACTGCCCTTCCGGAATTCTTGATGGCTTCAGTACCGGCAAGCAGTTTCAGATTATGTTTACCGAATAAACGTGCATAGGTAATCGTGTTTGTCCAGACCCAGCTGCTGTTATACAAAGAGTTTTCGCTGTAGGCATTGACGCTGTTATGAAATTCTTTATCCTGGTAACGGTTGGGTGTGAAATCGTAGTAATATTCATTATCTATCGTACCTCCGATGCTCGTGCGTATGGTGAAGTTTTTTAAAAAATCAACTTCGGCATAAATATTCCCGACGATATCCCAGGAATTCCTGCGACTATCCTGTGTGTTTTTCAGCATGGCTACCGGATTCCACCGGTCACCTAATTCAGGTCCGGACCAGGTTCCACCATAGTTACCAGCAATATCATATACCGGTATAAAGGGTGGCATGGCAAGTGCCATGAAAATGGCGTTATCCTGATCCTGATTACTGAAAGCAGGATTCTCTTTATAAAATATATAAGCGTTTTCTCCGATTCTCACGTTTTTTCCTGGGTGAAATTCCGTATTGATTCTTGCTGCATATCTTTTCAGATAAGTTTCCAGCAGCGTGCCCTGCTGGTTCAGATAGTTAAATGAAAACAGGTAAGACGCTTTATCGGTTCCTCCACTCACGGACAATGAGTGATTTTGTGTCCACGCCGGATTAAAAACCTCGTGGAACCAATCTGTTCCTTGTTTTGGCAGACGCTGTATCAGATAATCGTTTGAAGGATCGCTTGCATCAAAAACATATTTGGACGGATCTACTGCCGGGTCACCTGCGTTGGCGATCCCGGAAACACCGGGCCCCGCATAGGTATAGTCGGGTACTACCCCGTCGGGAAATAATTGCGTATCGGGTGTCATCTTCTTTACAAATGCGGCCATATCTGTAGGGTTCGCAATATTGAACACGTTTCCACCGGAAGGAACCTGGTAACCGAAATATGAATTGAGCGATACAACGGATGTGCCAGCCTTCCCTCTCTTCGTCGTTACGATGATCACCCCATTGGCTCCGCGAACACCATAGATGGATGCGGCGCCGGCATCTTTCAAAACCTGGACCGATTCAATGTCATTCATGTTGATATCATGAATGCTGCTTTGAACACCATCTACAATGATGAGCGGTTGTGTGTTCCCAAATGAAGTAACGCCACGAATGAAAATATCGCTCTCGCCGCCGGGCGCACCGGAAGTAATGACGTTCACACCGGCGGCCTGTCCCTGCAGCGCCTGTTCAGCGTTGCCGGTAGGAATTGCCTTCATGTCATTCACATTTACTATGGCAACAGCACCCGTGATATCTTTTTTTGCCTGGCTTGTATAACCTGTTACGACAATCTGATCAAGTTCATGCAATGAAGCCAGTAACTGGATAGCAATATTCGAACGGCTGGCCACGGGCACTTCCTGCTTTGCGTAACCAACATAGGAAAATATCAGTGTTTCATTCGGAGCTGCGCTGATACTGAAATTTCCATTTTCGTCTGTCAGCGTACTGATTTTCTTTCCTTTCACCTGCACAGTCACCTGAACCAATGGCTTTGAATCCGTACCTGTGACCGTACCGGCCACTTTCTCCTGGGCAAACGTTGCCTGGGAAAACGAAAATGAAAAAATCAGGAGAAGCAATTGTCTGAAAATAATCCGGTGATTTGTAAACAAAGTTGTTTTTAATCTTTGATCCTTGTTATGCTGTATCATAATCATCCAGGTTTTGGTGCAGTTAAAATGTTATATACCGAAGATTGGGTGATGAATTAATGTAAACAAATTTCCATATTTATTGTAAACATAAAAAAATGTTTTAAATAAACAATTTTTTTTACAGATCTTTTTTTAAGCATCCGGGGTTGGAATGAAAATAAGACCCGGGCTTGCGGCCTGCGCATGCTTCCGGACTGATAAAAAGCTTAAAACGGGTTGCCACCTATTAAAAACTGTCAGGGGTGGTTCATACCGGAAAGCGG
>DASXKM010000514.1:0-1619 GCA_036496825.1 Puia sp.
GTAATGGAAAGTCCGGAGCCTGTTAATCTCGTAATGCCCCCCAGTAAAACCTGAATAAACAACATTACGGTCCCTGCCAGCACCCAAATTGCCACTGAACGATTAGCAGACTGCGTTTTCCAGATAACCATCGGACAAAAATAATTCATCCGCTCTGTAGATAACTATTTACATCTGACTCTTTATAAAACCACGCATTGTTTTATTTTTGGCAAAAGAATTTTCATTGCTCAGGGCATTTCATCAGGATCATTTACTCGAAGCAGGCTGCGATGAAGCAGGAAGAGGATGTTTTGCAGGGCCTGTTTTTGCGGCGGCTGTTGTGTTACCAAGGGATTTTTATCATCCGTTGCTCAACGATTCCAAACAGCTGACTGCAGAAATACGATATGAACTGCGCACTTATATAGAAACCTACGCAACAGACTATGCTGTTGACCAGGTGGGTAATGAAGAAATAGACGAAATTAATATCCTGAAAGCATCTTTTAAAGCGATGCACCTGGCGATTGAAAAATTAAAAAAAAGGCCTCAGTTACTTTTAATTGACGGTCATATGTTCTACAAATACAAGCGTGTACCGCATCAGTGCATAATCAAAGGAGACGGTATCTATGCTTCCATCGCCGCGGCCAGTATCCTGGCCAAAACTTACCGCGACGATCATATGCGCAGATTGCATTACGAATATCCCCATTACGGCTGGTTTAATAACAAAGGATATGGAACAGCCGAACACCGCCGGGGTATTGAAGTGCACGGCCTTTGTCCACACCATAGAAAAAGTTTTA
The DNA here is from genome assembly GCA_036496825.1 of Puia sp. Taxonomy (GTDB): domain Bacteria; phylum Bacteroidota; class Bacteroidia; order Chitinophagales; family Chitinophagaceae; genus Puia. Next base: position 792 of record DASXKM010000514.1, read on the forward strand.
ACATATTGTCCAGCCAGCTGGAGATTTTTGAAACCGATTAATCATTCCATCCACCATGCTGTTTCCCGAAAATCTCGTACTGGAAAACGAACGCGTTTTATTGAGACCGTTAGAAAGCGGGGATCTGAAATTTCTTATGCCGTTTGCGCAACAAGAGCCTGGAATATGGGCCTATTCTGCCGTGAGCGCAGCCGGAGAAGAAGGAATGAAAAACTATATAACAACGGCCAATCGCGAGAAGGATCTCAAAAAAGAATATCCCTTTATTATTTTCGACAAACAGGCTGACAGTTACGCCGGCAGCAGTCGTTTTTATGATATCAATCTTCCTTTTTCAACAACTCAGTTGGGATACACCTGGTATGGAAGAAAATTTCAGCGTACCGGATTAAACCGCCACTGTAAAATGCTCATGCTAGCATATGCATTTGAAAAATGGGGAATGGAAAGAGTTGAATTCCGTGCCGATCACAGAAATGAACGGTCTATAAATGCAATGAAAAATATTGGCTGTACGGTGGAAGGAATACTCCGGAATAATATGCCTTTATCAGATGGCGAACGCAGAAGTTCAATCATTCTTTCCATTCTCAAAAAGGAATGGTTTGATTTTGTCAAATTGAATCTGCAGGAAAAGATCCGGTGACAGATGACGGTCGTTTAATTACTCTTCCCAGGCCCCCGCTCCTTTACGTATTACCGCCGCTTCACCGGAAGTATAATCAATGATGGTTGAAGGAATCGTATGGCCGGGTCCTCCGTCTACTACAATATCTACCTGATTTTTAAAATGCTCATAGATGATTTCAGGGTCAGTATATTCTTCCA
>DASXKM010000515.1:0-5181 GCA_036496825.1 Puia sp.
GGATAATTGGAACACATAATTCACTTAACCTGTTCATATCGTCCACGCGGTAGCGGTGGTCGTGCCTTGTATCTGCCACTAACAGGGGTTCCCTTGTCAGCATCACATGTCCGACAATACCTTGTCCCGGCTCTACATCGAAACATTGCGATTCTATCGTTTTGGGGTTGCCCTTCGGGCCATGAGCAGCCCTTTGCTTCATTTTGGTCTTGTCCTTGTTCCACATATATATAATGCAGTCCTCGTAATGCATGCGGCCGATCAGGTTTTTGGATACGTCCCAGAGGACATCATCCACGTTGTTTATTCCGGAAATACAGGAAGAAAAATAATTACTGATCTGCTGGAGTTCAAACTGGTTTTTGTATTCTTCGACAATAAGTTGCTGTACCCTGGAATTCTCCCGCTCTTTTTTCCTGATCTGATATATTCTCGACCTGTATATAAAAATGATCAGGCCGATAATAAGTGCCGCCAGTAAAATATCAAACCAGGTTGTTTTCCAAAATGGCGGCCGGATAAAAATATTTAAAGATTTTACCTGCTGCGGCCAATGATTATTAACCGAATAAAGTTTTAACTGAATCGGATTATTCCCAATTGGAAGATTCGTAAGTGTGACCGATTTCTGGGTATTTAACTGATTCCAGGCCGTGTCTCCATTATCGGTTGACCGCCAGGCAAAACGATCCTCTTCCGGGTCCGTGTAATTGATCGTGTTTAATACAATTGACAGGTTGTTTTCGTTATACTTCAATCGTAATTCATCACCGGAAACAGAAAAAGTCGAATCGCGCGTACTTATTTTCTCTATGAAAAGTGCAGGCGTCGACTTGTGTGCGAGGGAAATATCGGGGCTAAAGGAAATGAGCCGGTGTTTGGCACCTATATAGAACCGGTTGGCTTCCTGGTCATAAAAACTTCCCCGGCCGGTGGTTGTGATATTGACTGATGGCAGACCGTCTGCATAGGTGAATTGTTTTACAGAATAATCCCTGATATTAAAGGCAGAGATGCCATTATCGGTTCCCATCCAGATATTATCATTGATGATGGGTGAACTGGTCACCGTATTGCCATCCACAATATTATTTTCAGGCTGTCGCAGGTGCATGGTATTGTCAAAACAGTTGTATTGAATAATTTCATTATCGAATGAGGAAAGCCAGAGATTATTTTTACTATCCCTGTCCAGGATATTCATATAATTCAACAGCAGCCGGCTGACTTTCGGATATGGGATCAGCGTATCTACGAGCTGTTTTTTTTCATTCCACCGGCAGAGCCCGTCCCCCGCCAGCCATATATTACCCTGTAAATCTTCGGCCATGCTAAATATATACGTCAGCTTCAGCAGCGGATTTGAAATAGAAATATCTGTAAAAGTCCTGGTGGCCCTGTCATATCGAAGGAGACTATTGAGCGTTGAAAAAGAGATCCAGATATTCTTTCTTGAATCCTGAAAGAAACAACGCGAATTGATTTGTTGAATCCAATCCTGCCGGGGCCCGGTTTTCAGTCTGCCGTAACGATAACTTTTTTTATCCACCCACAGGATGCCTCTTGCAGTCGCCACCCATAAAGTGTCTTTGTTATATGGAAATACATTTGATACGGTATTGCTGAACCGGTCATGGGGTGTAAAATCAAGCTGCTTTATGATCATGCCTGTTTTTTTGTTCAGAACGAGCAATCCACCTTCATTTTTCAGACCCGCATAAATGAAGTTATTTTCGATATAAATACTTCTGATTTCCTGATCGATCATCCGGCTGCATTGCATAGAAAGGTCCGTTACAGAAAAAAATGAATTGTGCATATTCTGCTTGTACAATCCATCGGCCGTCCCTACCCACAAGCGCCCCTCTTTATCCATAAATATGGACGTGCATAGTTCCTTCTCGAAATATTTCCTGCCGTCGCAGGATAACATTCTGCTTTTACTATCGTAATGCAAAAAATAAAACCCGCTGGTCCTGCAGGTAATGATATAGGTACTGTCATTAATACTTACCAGTTTACTCGTCCAGTACAAATCCCTCATTACCAAAGGGGATATCGGACTCGAAATACTCTGAGAAGATTGCAGATCCGCGATGTCGATGGTATTCCTTTCCATGTTCAGTATAAACAGCTCGCCATTTTTTCCACTGCAGGATATTCTGATTTCTCCCAAAGAATCCGTCATGAGCTTTCTGAGATTCTGTCTTTTATCAATATAAAATGTATCGATCTCATTTTCTCCCGGGTTATAGATACTGCCGTAAATACCGTTTTGCTGAAAGCTGTTTCCATTTGATAATGTATGCACCCATCCGCCAAAAATCATTTCAACTTTTCCCACTGATGCCGGTAAATGATAGTCATACCTTTTAATCAGGCTTCCTGCATTGTTAAAAATATACAGACCGGTTTTTGAAGACACGACATAATTTCCTTCATGGTCCTTTAAAATGTCAAATACATTATTCGTCCAGAAAAAAATGACGGAGTCGCAGGGAATAATAAATTGTTTGAAATTCCCGGTTGCCGGGTTGTAAGAGAAAGCCCCTGCACGCGTTGCGCCCAGTATTTCATCCGGCGTTTGTTCGTGTAAATATTTCAGGAGATTGTCCGGTAATGGCGAATGCCGGGAACTCTTAAAAATGGATAGGAAATTATTCCCGTCAAACCGGTTTAGTCCTTTGTGCGTGGCAACCCAGATATATCCGTCAGAATCCTGTACGATGCCGGAAATGTAATTGTTTGATAAACCCTGTAGCCTGGTGTACCGGATAAAATTACTCTCATCCAGATCCTGGGCCATGAGGGTGGTGCTCATGATCCGGATAGAAAATGAAAAAAAGACCATTAATAAAAACCTGAACATTTTCAACCTGCTGGCTTTCGGTGAATTATTAACTACTAAAGATAACCACTTGTATAAATCATTATGCAAGAGAAACCGGCTTCTGTTGCTGTTTCGCCTTTCATAGAGTCCAGACGGCCTTTCAATCCGTGATTCCTGCCGATGGTGGGAATCAGAACGAAAATATAGTTTCGGAAACATCGAAATAAAATACCGATTGGCAAAAAAGAATAGCCGAATGGTAAAGAATGAAAATAACTATCATGCTTCCGGCCGAAATTGCTGGTATGTAAATACCCGGACAAAGACAAAGAATTTATTGAAATGCAACGCGCAATTACAGGAACGGCTTATAAAAAAATAAGAACAGCTAAAATCATTTACGAAATGCGGCAGACTACCCTCATTAAGAACTACCTGGACAATCTTGAGATTTCTTTCCCTGATGGAATGACTCCCCTTCTTCATCCCGATTTCAGACCCCTGGAGCCTCCTGCTTCTCCATCCTTCAAACGTTCGCCCACGATGAGTTCTATGGTTGTGACGGCAGCTCCCGGACAGGCAGTGCCTCTGCCTGTGCAGGACGGGAAAGACCAGGCCATGGTCGTTGATAAAAGTCTTATCTCTTTCGTTTCGGGTTTGAGTGCGGGGAACAGAGCCGACATTCTCGAGTCGACATTGCTGGCTCAATTGGGTGCTAATGGTAAGGTACCTGATGAAAAAGACGTGATCGGCTGGTACAAAGCCTATATCGAAATTCTTACAAAAGTCGGCTGGACGATGGAAGGAGGTGAAGTGCAACAATTTTCAGCAAAGGCAAATGTTGTTGAACTTCAATCGGTGATCATCGATATTCTAAAAGCTGCATTTGGTGCTGATTTCTTGCAGCTTGTCACCCGCGCGCTGGATGGTATCAAATCACTGGCAGATTCAAACGGGAAAATTGAAGCATTCGAGAAAAATACACATTCTGAAAGCAATGGCAGTTTTCAGATTGGTGTTGCAACCCAGGTCGGAGATGCCGTTTCCATGAATCTCGGAACTTTCCTGATCACATCCACCAGCAAGATCAGCCATATTCTATTCATAAAATTTTCAAACGACGAAACCGATCTGCAGTATGCATCGGGCAAGCTCACGCTCGATCAGCATATCTATGAAAACGTTCGTACTCTTGTACAGAATAAGCTGAGCGGCCGGGCGGTGGAATTTGTAACCGAGATTCCCCTTTGATACGATACGATCAGGATCACTTCCTTTTTTCAGAGATTGTTTCAGTCAATAAGCGTCCGATCTCGTTTACAAAATCCTTTGTATAGATGCCTTCCGGATCAAGATCAGGGTCCAGAATGGTTATTTCTATTCCGATTGATTTTGTACTGAGTAATAAGGGAGACAGAATATTTTTTAATTCCTGATAACTAAGCCCATCCGGCGACCGCGAATCCACTGCGGGCATCAATTCATCATTCAATACATCCAGATCCAGGTGTATCCAGAATCCATCCAGATTATTTTTCGCAACCATTTCTAAAAATGCACGGCAACAGTGCCCGGTTCCTGATCGGCGCAGTGATTTCAAATCGAAATACTGAATATCTGAATCTTCAATAGTCTTCACATATTGTTCGTCATATTCCCTGTTGCCAACACAGAAAACATTTTCTTCTTTCACGTAAGGCCCAACGCCATTGATGTTTGATAGTTTTGGATGGCAATGACCGGTAACAATGGCCAGATCCATTCCGGCTGCGCCCTTTGTTCCCGAAAGTTCCGGCCACATATAATCCGTATGTCCGTCCAGGAAAAACAAACCATAATTTCCAAGTTTCCTTAGACAGAATGTATTCCCGATTATGATACTGCAGTCGCCACCGATAACAACGGAAAATGATTTTTCCAGAATACAAGGCGTTAATGTATCGGATTGCCGGATCGCATATTCTGCAATGGCAACCGCATTTCTTATGCCCGATTCTTTGTCAATCTGCATACTATACGGAGGTGGCGACAAAGTCAGAATCTTGTCCGGCTTAAGAATATCATGGAAGTGAAACTTCCTCAGCCATTCGGGTAATCTTTTTACACCGGGCTCCTGATCAGGTTTCGGTTCTATCAATCCAAGATTGGAAGGGAATTCGACGATGGTAAGCTCCATTCCACAATGGTACTAACAAACTTCATTTATTTATTAATAACCTGTTTTTTATCCATTGAGGGTCTTCATATCTGCACTTTCTTTCTGAAAACGGAAGGCGTGATACCGGTGATTCTTTTAAACTGTCCGGAAAGATGCGCAGTGCTGCTATAGCGCAGTTTCCATGCTATTTCAG
>DASXKM010000516.1:0-6871 GCA_036496825.1 Puia sp.
ATGATATGCCACCTGAAAAGAATTTTTTTCATCTGATTTATTTGATTCCCGATAACCGGTAATATAAATTATTTATTTTCTGGTTTCTCAGATTATTTTCTTCATCGATGGCCGCCGGATAAAGCAGATCCTGATTTAAAATGCTGAATCTTTTATCCAAATCAGATGCTGAATTCATCAATGTTTTTAAACGGGTAAGATAATCCGGAATTTTACTCCGGCTGAAGTTATCGCTGTTCACTTCTTTTTCAATTTCCATAAAGCTGATATAGTAGACCCGGATATCTGCCATTAATCGAAAATGATCAAACAGGGTGGTATTTATTTTTGGTTGAAGATCGTGAAATGTTTTTGAGGCAAGGCTCGCACTATCCAATAACATATTCATGGTCATGTGACTGGTAGCGTTCACTTTTCCATCCGTAATCGTATAGGGTGTGATAAAAAGAGCCTTTTTAAATTTTTCCGACTCACTTGAATCAAATCCAAATTTCGAACTGCAATAATGATTTATGAACTTGTCAACATCCAGCGCATCATCGATGTATAACGCCCGGATGTAAGCGCTTATCAGTATGTCGAAGCCGTTCACCGGGTACACATGGCGCAGGGCATACAGTTCTACCAGGTCGTCCTCGGATTCATACGCAGGTGAGTAAACGCCGGAAGTGGACCATGACGTCATCACAATTCCTTTATATCCCAGCTTTTTGCAAATGGGCATAAAGTCCCTGATATTATTGAAATGATATTGCCACCGGGTCAGGAAATAATTGTCCGGCGAACTCCTGATGGACGGCGCTCCCCAGATTTCATAACCGCTTTTAACCAGTTGTTCATGCGCGCCGAATCTGTCCATCGCCCAGCCGTAATTCCAATCCACAAAAATGGTTTCGTTCGGAAGCAGGTGGATATATTCAGGATAATGCAGCGCAATATCTGCCCAGAGCACAGGTCGTTTTCCCAGGGAAACGACGATATCACAAAGCATTTTTATATGGTCAAAATATAGCCGGGACACGCCGATTTCTGCAGCCCTTTTTTTGCATTTTTCACAATGACCCAGCAGATGCGTTTCATCTCCGCCGATATGAAAATAGGGTGAGGAATGCACGGCAGCCATATCTTTAAACAGGCGGGTGAATAATTCCTTATTTTTCTCCGGTTCACTCGGACATACCTGGGAAAAGTCCTTATCATCTTCACGCAGGGCTGCGTATTTATAATTTCGCAGGATATATTCGACATGGCCAAAACTTTGTTGAAGAGGAATCACATCCACATGCAGGGAATCGCAATATTTTATAAAGTCTTTTACTTCCTGTCTCGTGTATGCATACCGGTTAGGGATCAGCGGATCTTTCTGAAAAGGATAAGTGCCTTCCCATTCCATGACCAGGGTATTGATCCCTTCCTGACTTAAATGAAGAACGAAATTCTTAAGCGCCTGCATTTTCATTACCTGTATCCGGAGATCAAGGTGGAAACCGCGGATCCGGATGGTATCTGCAGGGTCACCTGTTTTTGCCTGGGATACGCCGCTGAAAAGAAGAAAGGCGATGAGCAATAATCGTACTCTCATATGAAACCGTTTTAAAATGAGCGTGACGTTCGGGCCCGGCTTTTTATTTTATATCCAAAGAAAGCATAGAAAACAAGATACAGATAGCAGGGCAGCAAAACCCAATAGCCCGTTTGCAGACCATACTTATCTGCAAAGTAACCATACAATAAGGGAACGATGGCATTTCCACAAAGTCCCATGATCAATATGGAGGCACCCAGTTTCAGATGAGTTCCCAGTCTGTCCAATGCCAGCGGCCATATACCGGCCCAGATCATTGAATTGGCGAATCCCAGCATCACCAGAAACCAGATTGAAATATCAGCATGATGACCTAATAGAAAAGTATTTCCCCTGGCAGTTACAACCAGGAAGGAAAGCACGATGCCCAGCAAAGTACAGACTCGTAATGCATTTAACTGGGAGATGCGCCATGGAATCAGGGTAATTCCCAACAGGTATCCGCAGATGGTTGCAAAAAGAGTATAAGAAGGAAATACCCTGGCTTCCATAATGGAAATTCCCATTCCCTGAGCATAACTGATGATACTGTCGACAGCAAGAATCTGGGAACCGACATGCAAAAATATCGCCACCGCTCCAAGTATCAAGTGCGGATAACTAAATATACTTTCGGGCAGAGAACTATTCATTGGAGCAGCTTCATCTTCGAAGTTCTCGATTTCAGGAAGAGGAGAGAACCGTACAGCAAAACCGAGAATGGTGAGCACGCTGCCGACAAAGGCATACGGTAAAATAACCCGTCTGATCAAAGCATCCAGTACTTTGTCTTTTTCAAAAGCGTCCATGTGCTGAATACTTTTAAATAGTTCATTGTCGCCTGGTCGGAGAATAGCTGCGGCCAGCAGAAGCGGTGCAATAATTCCTGCCGTCTTATTGCAAATACCCATGATGCTGATCCTTTGCGCTGCCCTGTTTTTTGCTCCGAGAATGGTGACGTAGGGATTGGCGGCCGTTTGGAGAACAGATAAACCGATGCCTATCAAAAACAAACCGCAAAGAAACAAACCGTAGGTGCGGGTTTGCGCAGCCGGAATAAAAACAAAAGCGCCCAGCGCCATCACCCAAAAGCCGATCATCATCCCTTTTTTAAATCCGATTTTTTTCAACAGGAATGACGAAGGAACCGACACCACCAGGTAGGAGATATAGAAAGCGAAAGTGACCAGGTACGACTGAAAGTGGGTAAGCTCGCAGGCAATTTTAAAATAAGGAATCAGCATCGCGTTGATCCAGGTGGCGAAGCCAAAAACAAAGAACATCATACCGATAATGATTATGGGTATGATGTTCCTGTTCAAAATTTTTCCACTCGTCAATACACAAAAAAAACACTTATCAACGGTATAAAAAAAATGATTATTTCAAATCATAAACCTCCTGTGCTTCATGCCGGATGATATATATGTATGGTAATTCCCTTTGGAAAAACCTTTGTGTCCACCAGTGTCAGGTCAAGCGGCTTGGCAAGATCCGTAAAGACCGGAAGTCCCGAACCCAATATCACGGGATGGGTTGCCAGGTGGTATTCGTCGATGAGCCCGGTTGCAATGAGGCTCCGCATAAATCCGGCGCCGCCAATGGCCACAATGGGTTTTCCTGATTCCGCTTTGAGTGTCATGATCTCTTCAGCAAGGTTGCCGTCGATGATCCGCGCCCCGGCCCAGGAGGCCATGGCAGGCGACATTTCCGCACCGGATAAATCAACACCCTCAAATCCTTTCTTGGAGAAAGCAGCCTTGGGTATCTCGTTCATCGGCGCGGCAAAAGGACCGGTCGCAGTTGGCCAGTATTTCGACAAAGTCTCAAAAGATTTTCTTCCCATGATGATCAGTCCCGCTTCCCGGATCTCTCCGACTGACCAGGCGAGCGAGTTCTCGTCGCTGGATTTGAAGACCCAGTCGCTCTTACCATCGGGATCGGCGACAAACCCGTCGTAGGACAGGGACATTTTCATAATCAACTTACGCATAACTGCAGATTTATTTTAACGGGAATTTTTTTGTCATTTGCTGACGACCAAACTGAGTAAATATTCATCGAGATTGTTCATCCCCATGGCCATACCTTTCTCGTAATAACCGCCTGCGATAAACTGTTCAAGTTCAGCAAGGCTCGACATTTTTTTGGCAATTTGCACAGTGGTCTTTTCGACCCCAGCCTTGAAAGTATTCTTTGTCATCGAGAAGGTAAATCCGGAATTGACGGGATTTCCATTTTCATCGGAAAAGGAATTCTTTGTAGTGAAATCGGTCTTGGGGTGGATTTCTATAAACTCAGCAAGACTATAACGGGTTGGGGCTTCATTGTCAGAAGTGATCATGGTATACAACCAACGACCCCCTACCCGGAAATCCATTTCCTTCGTCTGGACACGATACGGTTTAGGACCCATCCACTGGTCCAGTATTTCCGCTTTTGTAAAGGCATCCCAGACGACATCGAGGTCGGCGGCGAATTCCCGCGTAATGTGGATTGTATTGGTCTCTTTATCTACTCTGAAATCAAACAGGAGGTTCATTTTTTCTTATTTTTTATGGTGAATAATACTTCGTCAAGTCGCTGGAACTGAGCTTCCATAATCTTTCGGAACTGGTCCAGCCAGATATCGATTTCTTTCATCTTTTCGAGTTTTAATTCGTAAAAGATTTCCCTCCCTTCGTTCTTCTGAGCCAGGAGTTCGCATTCGGACAGGATGCGCAAATGCTTGGATATGGATTGGCGGGTGATATCGAAGTGTTCCGCAATGGCGTTTGGCGTCATTGCATGTACGGCGATCAGGACGAGGATCGCCCGCCGGGTGGGATCTGCTATCGCCTGGAAAATATCTCTTCGCATATTTATTAATTAAGAAGCCGTTCGGTTGCAAATATACATGCAACCGATCGACTTCGCAAAATTTATTTTTAAAGGAGGAATATCTTATGAACTAATTTTATTTTTTAACTATTTTTTAGTTCATAACCAATGTCGTTGTTATCGTTCTTGAAAGAAAAATTCGACCAGTTTGAAAAGTGGAATGGCCTCAGAGCCTGTTTTCAGTTTATCTGTTTTGTTCTGTTAATGATGTCTTTACTATAAGCAGATCTCCCTGATTGAATTTAGGTGTGAGGGGAGGGCTGAAATCTATTTTTTTGGAGGCGTCAATTTTTAACCAGCAGAGACCGCCGAGTATCAGCAGCGAAAGCATGATGTATTGAGGAATTTCATAGTTGTGGGTCATATCAACGATTTTTCCAAAACTCATGGACATGATAAAAGCAGCAGATTGTCCGCAGAAATTCATCAGACCGGTAATCGAACAAACGCGGTCACCGCCAATTTCAATACAGGCAGCAAAACAGGTCAGGACGATTACAACGAGTAGAAAATCGGAAGTCACGAGACTCACAGTGATCCATAGTTGACTGGTGGATTGAATGGATATCAATATGGCCAGCGACATGATGCCAAACGAGACACCAGCGATCATTTTGCGGGTAAAGGAATTCCCCCTTTTTTTGATCATCCCATCGCTGATAAAGCCGAAAAGAAATGATCCTAAAATGCCGGCTGAAAAAACAAGCGTCGTTGTTGTTTTCATTTGTTGTTCTGAAAAGTGTTTTCCTTCCTGTAAATAAGTAGGTAGCCAGGCACTGACAAAATAATTGAACCACTGACTACAGGAATAAGAAAAAAACAGGGCCCAGAGCATGGGGTTTTTTATAATTGCGTTCCATTTAAAGGAGTGTTCGCTTTTTATATAATTGCGATTGTTTTCTATATATTCTTTTTCTTTTGCCGGTATGCCTTTCATTTCAGATGGATGATTTCGAAACCACCACCAGCAAACCGATACCCAGATCAACCCAAGAAAACCGTTTACAAAAAAGGGGGCACGCCATCCATAGGCCGCCGCCAGGGGAACAACAATGATCGGGGCCAGTGCGGCTCCGGTAGGTGCTCCCATGCCGAGCCAGGACATGCCTCTCGACGTTTCGGATTTTGGTAACCAGCGGGAGAGCACGCCTGTACTGTTTGGGTAGGCCCCGGCTTCACCCATGCCAAATAAAAAACGAACGATAATCAATGACATTAATCCGTTTGCTGCGCCGGTAAGTGCCGTAAATACCGACCAGCAAATGACGATTCGCAAAAGCACTTTACGCTGACCTATTTTATCGCCCAACAGGCCGGTGGGAATTTCGAAAATAGCGTATGCCAAAACAAAAGCGCTAAGTACCCATCCGAATTGGGTGTTTGAAAGATGAAAAGCCGATTTTATTCGAACGCCTACAAGTGAAATGGTTATTCTGTCCAGATAGGTAATCAGGATCAGAAAATATATTAGAATCATTACCCGGAGCCGGTAAGAGATCTTGAGGGTCATTAACAGGGTTATGCCTCAAGGTATCATTAATAATGGGTAAATACTGTGGACAGGTGGCTTCGATTCGTATTATTCTCCTCCTGATCTCTTCAAAACTTCAACAAGGATTTGCGCGTGATTATGTTCCTCGTCCTTTGAGCCATACAGCAGTGTGACGATCTTATGCTTTGCGCATTCGCCGGCAAATTCCGCGAGGGCTGTCGAACCCTTTATCTCAGCGAAATATTTTTTTCTGAACAGCAGCCACTGTGACATGTCCCGATGATACCATTTTCTGAGTTCATTCGACGGAGCGATCTCCTTCATCCACAAATCCACATGCGCAGCGTCTTTCGTCAGACCGCGGGGCCATAAACGGTCAACGAGTATCCTGAAACCATCCGGTTTCGAATACTTTTCATATACCCGTTTAATTTGAATTGTATTGTTCATGGTATTTTCATTCAAATTCTAAAACCCGAAGATTTTATCTAACTCTATAACATGTCTGCCACTCCCGAGAGCGAGCGGTGCCTTGGCCATTTTTTCTGCAAGAATTGTAGTAGGCATCGGTCGGAACTTCCTGACCAGTCCCAAACGATTCAGAAATTTCAATATGGCTGCTGATGATTTTTCGCCGGAACGGTCAGTGTCTTTGCGCAGCAACAAACCGGGCCGGAATATAATATACTGTTCAAATGCGATGCTGTCGAACTGCTCCTCCAGTTTGCCTTTCATACTGGAATAAAATACTTTGCTGGAAGGAGAGGCACCGTAAGCAGACAATAATACAGCAGTCTTCACACCGTTTCTTTTTGCCAAAGAAGCGAATTTCGAAGGGATCTCGTAGTCAGCCTGCCACTGTTTATCGCGTGAACCCGCTAGTTTCAGCGTTGTCCCCAGGCAGGAAAACAAAACATCTCCATGGATAGAACCGG
>DASXKM010000517.1:0-2099 GCA_036496825.1 Puia sp.
AAGAACTTGACCAGTTGATTGCTTTTCTTCATACACAGAAAGAAAAGCAGAAACCAAAAGATGATCCCAACGCCATAAAGAATCCAATTCCTGATAAAATACAGGCTTCCGATATCCAGGTCGATCTGGAATTATTTGCACAAATACCAGCCAGCAGTGATAAGGAGCCGCTTACCCGGATCAGCAAAATGGACTGGGTGAATTCAATCAGGAGCTGGTTTGTATTGGATCAACGCGGGCTATTATATAAGCTGAAAAATCAAAAGGCAGAAACCTGGCTGGATATTTCGAAATGGAAGCCGGCGTTCATAAACCAACCCGGACTGGCTACCGGTTTCGGATCATTTGCTTTTCATCCCGATTTCGCAAGGAATGGTATTTTCTATACAACACATACCGAAACAGCGCACGCAAAAAAAGCTGATTTCCCCATTTCGGATTCGATAAAACAAACCCTGCAATGGGTGCTTTGTGAATGGAAGATCAGGGATCCGAAGGCCTCTGCATTTAGCGGAACCTGCCGCGAATTGTTGCGGATCGATATGGTGACGGGCATTCATGGAGTCCAGGAAATCATTTTTAATCCGAAAGCAAAACCCGGCAATGAAGATTATGGTCAGTTATATATAGGAGTAGGTGACGGAGGTTGTACCGAGAATGGTTATGCCTTTTTAACGCATCATCCGGATCATATCTGGGGATCTATATTACGCATCGATCCAATGGGCAGCAACAGCTGGAACGGTCAGTATGGAATTCCACCTCAAAATCCATACGCAAAAACAACAGACTCAACAACAGTCCGCGAGATTTACGCTGATGGTTTCAGAAATCCTAATCGCATTACGTGGACGAACAATGGTCTTATGCTGGCAACAAATATCGGTCAGGCGAGCATCGAAGCCGTTGACATTATTTTAAAAGGACATGATTACGGTTGGCCCAACCGCGAAGGGAAATTTTTGATGTATCCGGATTCGGATATTAATAAAATATATCCGCTGCCCGCCAATGACAGCGTTTTCAATTATACTTATCCGGTAGCTGCATTTGATCACGATGAGGGCAATGCTATTGCCGGTGGTTTTGAGTATAAAGACAATCTGATCCCTGAGCTGCGTGGTAAATATCTTTTTGGAGATATTCCCGGGGGAAGACTATTCTTTGTAAATGTCGCAGATTTGAATCTGCATAAAATGTCCCTGGTGAAAGGATGGTTTGTCTCGCTAAATGGCAAACGGTTAACTCTTCGCCAGATCTGCGGGCAGAACCGGGTGGACCTCCGCTTCGCACAGGATGACAAAGGTGAAATGTTTATTTTCACAAAACCGGACGGGAAAATATACCGTATGACGAAGCATGCAAAGACTCAGATCGCCAAAACAGCAACAAAATAAAACAGCCGGCCACAGATCATGTCAAAAACAATTTGTTTGGCACCGTCAATCTATTTGCGGCTGTGGGATTTATCGTTTTTCTTTTTAAGAGAAAGAAATCTTTGTCCGTCTGATTTCTTTATTTTACTCTCATGTATCGTTCGATATTCAATCTGTTCACTTTTATCGAATCAATTTTTTCAATCCCGGTCTGCGTCAGCATATCATTTTGAAATGATACCGTAAATACGAAATCATTCCCCTCCCAGGCCCGGTCGCTGCAAAATTGCAGGTGTTCGGTATACATACTATCGGATATTGTATAGGTGCCTGCTCCTGATGTATAAAAAGAGGCTGAATCTTTCCCCTTACTCAGATCATGTCCCACAAAAGAAAAATGGGTACCGTTGATGATCTTTAAAAACTTTTTACCCTTTGTGTAATCGGTGGTGGTTGTATCCTTACCCTGTATGGTTGTCCCGGTAACCAGCTCCCAGGTCCCGATCATCGGGTTTGCGGGTGCAGCTGCCTTGTCCTTTTCCTGATTTATATCACAGCCCTGAAGGCTTAAAAGAATGATTGCTGCAAACGTTAGAAGTTTCATTGGTTAAATTATTTGATGGGAAGTTAAACATTTCCGCGAAAATCACCGGTCATCGTTCTATTTCTTACATTTAGTAAGGTAATAGTCAGTATGCAAAACCGAATCCTTAAAATAATCAT
>DASXKM010000518.1:0-3201 GCA_036496825.1 Puia sp.
TGGGGCGTGTGCCTGACCTCAATGGTCTCTCCACTGGTTAGTTGAATCCTGGTTACCGATGCGTCACCGAATTTTGCCACGACAATATGTGATTTGTTGATTAGTACAGGAATACCCTGCATGTCGACCTTTATAAACTGATTTGCCATTAAACGATGATTTTGGTTTTGAAACAGATCATCGAAAATACGTTCAAAAAATAGTTTCTTACCGGTCATGCTAAATAAATTAACCTATCGGATGACGCCAGTTATAAGATAATAAAATCCCAACTTCGCAGAAACCATTTTATCATTAAATTCATTTTATTCATAATTCATCTGCTGGTTATAACCAATGCTTATGCGCAGCTGGTTCTTCGACCCTTTCCACAACATGCAGAATATTTTACAGGGGTGATATCACCCGGGCATGTTTCTTCCGGGGAATTGGATGATAGTACAAAGTCATTTTATTTTCAATGGAAAAGCCGTTATATCCGAAAAAGTCTTTGTTCAGATTCATATTACGTCTGGTCCGAAAATTCCGGCAGAAATCATGAATGTGTTTCTGAAGGTCAGGGCTATGGAATGATTATCGTAGCCCTGATGGCCGGAGCGGATCCGCTGGCGCAGTCTACATTTGACGGATTACTTAAGTATTATAAGGAACATCCGAGCAAAAGAAGCAAGGTTCTGATGTCCTGGGCGCAACGCCGTAACTGTGAGCATGATGAAGAGAGCTCTGCCAGCGACGGTGACATTGATATTGCTTATTCTCTGCTACTGGCCGATGCACAATGGTCCAGCCATGAAAGTATAAATTATTTATTGCAGGCGAAATTCATGATCACGGCTATTCTGAATCAGGAAATAAATGGGAAAACTTTTTCTGTTTTAGAAAGTAACTCTATAGAGTCTGACAGCAGGGACTATTTTGATATGCGGTCGTCGGATTTTATTCCATCCGAATTTCGCTCATTCTATAAAGCGGCAAAAGAAACGTCCTGGCTAAAAACAATTGACAGCTGTTATCGAATATTCAGCATTATGCAACAACAGTACAGTCCGGACGCCGGACTGGTTCCGGATTTTATTCAGGGTATTAACAAAAAACCGGGACCGGCAAAAAAGCATTATCTGGAAAGCAAATACGATGGGCTTTATAATTATAACGCAAGCCGCGTTCCCTGGCGGATTGCGACGGATTATATCGTATCCGGTGAAAAACGTTCGAAAATATTTCTCGAACCGATCAATAAATGGATCCGTGAAACGACATTGAATAATCCGGATAATATTTCGGCCGGCTATAACCTGGAGGGAGAGGATCTGAAAAGCAGAAATTTTGAAGCGCTGAGTTTTATTTCTTCGTTCGCTATTGCTGCGATGGTGGATTCCAAAAACCAGAAATGGCTGAATAGGTTGTGGGATTACATTATTCAGTTTAAACTAAAAGACTTTGATTATTTCGATAACAGCATAAAGATGCTGAATCTGATTGTATTATCGCATAATTACTGGGTGCCTTAAGGTGTGGTTCCTAAACTGTATAAATTATGCCACGATAAAAATTCTACATAAAATATTTTCCTCAGGCGCAGAGTATCTATACGCTTAATAATCAAATAGAAATAGCTGAAAACTAAATAGCTGTCGCAACGGCATGGTTTGGGATATATCCAATAGAAATAACAGTCATGGCAGAATTACATGTTCAACGCAAGCGAAATAGTAATCTATGGTTATGGGTGATCCTCATTTTAATCGTACTATTTATAGCCGGATTATTTATTTACAATCGCTATAATCATCAGGACCAGGTCATCAATGCAAAACCGACCAGTCAAATACAGACAAATTTTTCTTTCATTAAATCAATCAATAATGTCTAACAATAAAGCAATCTATAACAACCATCTCATGGCTTTGCATGAAAGTGGTTTTGAATTAGTCGATGGCGAACCAGATATCAGGAACTGGTCGATTGTCGCCAGCGAAAATCAATTAATTGGCCGCGTATCCGAGCTGATATTTGATGAATCGTCCCATCGTGTCCGCTACCTGGTAGCTGATATACATGGCAAACCACTGAATCTGATTTCCAGAAGCGTTATTATTCCTATGGGTCTTGCCGAGATTGACAGGAAGGAGAACCTGGTTATGATTCCTGTACTAACGATAGGGCATCTGGCGTCTCTTCCTACCTATGAAAAAGGGAAGATCAGTATTGACGCTGAAAATGCCATCAGATCTGTTTTTACTCGCACGGACGGAGTTGTTTATGTCGGTCAGGAACTGGCAGATCGCCGGAATGTTGCGGAGCATGAGTATGTGGTTGATGACAGCCTGCAACGCAGAGATACGAATGTGACAGGAGATTCCTCCATTAAAGAGGAGATCAGGGAAAATATTATCCGGGTAAAGGAGACTGTTAAAAAAATGGAAAGGGATCTGGAGAAGTTGGATTAGTGTAGGAGTATAGGAGTGTAGGAGTATAAGAGTTATGAGTTATGAGTTTGGATTTTTTCTACTCTTATTCTCCTGTCAGAGAAACCTGTTGTTTTGGGTTTCTTCTGTGAGTATACCGGTATAGTATTTCAACAATTAACGGGAATACCAGAAGGGTCAAAATGGTTGAGCTGATGAGGCCGCCAATTACCACAATAGCGAGCGGTTTTTGTGTTTCGCTGCCAATACCTTTTGAAACCGCTGCCGGCATCAATCCGATGGCAGCCATCAGAGCCGTCATTACCACTGGCCGTACTCTGGATTGTACTCCCTGCATGACGGCCCTCACAATGGAAATTTTCCGATGCAGGTTTTGCTTGAATACAGAAATCAGGATCACACCATTCTGAATACAAATACCAAACAGCGCGATGAAACCGATGCCCGCGGAGATGCTGAATACGGTGCCGGTTACGTGTAGTGCCAGAATTCCGCCAATGATAGCAAAGGGCACATTCAATAATACGAGCAATGCATCGAGGCCGTTTCCGAAACTGATAAAGAGCAGTATAAAAATCATGATTAGTACCACAGGTACAACCTGTGATAGTCTGGCCTGCGCTCTCACCTGGTTTTCAAATTCACCTGCCCATTCCATACTAAAGCCTTTTCCAAGGCTGATCTGTTCATCCACTTTTTCCTGTGCTTCCGCAATGGTGCTTCCCATATCGCGGTCGCGGATTGTAAATTTGATGGCTATAAACCTGGTATT
>DASXKM010000519.1:0-8891 GCA_036496825.1 Puia sp.
GGCCGTGGCCTTCTGGAGATTTCCCAAATTCAACAAATCAACATAAACAGTACCGAACCATATCTAAAAAGACTAGCTGCCGTTTTGAATCCCTGTTTGCCAATAGCCGACCAGATTCTTGACCAGCTGGTTGAAAATCCGCCTGCACTTGTATCAAAAGGAAATTTAATAAAACCGGGTGTGGATGAAGAGCTCGATATGCTTCGCGATATTGCTTCTAACGGAAAACAATACCTGGCCGAATTACAACAAAAGGAATCGATATCAACAGGGATTACATCCTTAAAGATCAGTTTCAACAATGTATTCGGTTACTACCTGGAAGTAACCAATTCCCATAAAAATAAAGTACCGGAAACCTGGATTCGCAAACAAACTCTTAGCAATGCGGAAAGATATATTACGCCCGAATTAAAAGAATATGAAGAAAAAATCACCGGCGCAGAAGAAAAAATCCAGGCGATTGAATCTCTTATCTATGATAAGCTGATGTTTACACTGCGCGAATACATTTCGCCCATACAGATAAATTGTGCCGTCATCGCTACAATGGATTGTCTGCTCTGTTTTGCCGGTAATGCCCTGCGATCAAATTATAAAAAACCAGTCATCCTGGAAGAAGCCGTACTTGAGCTTACAGAAAGTCGTCATCCAGTAATTGAAAGAAACCTCCCGCCGGGAGATGAATATATCCCCAACGACGTTATATTGGACCCATCGACCCAACAGATTATTATTCTGACCGGCCCGAATATGAGCGGAAAATCAGCCCTTCTTCGTCAGGTGGCACTCATCACGCTCATGAGTCATATGGGAAGTTTTGTTCCGGCTTCTCAAGCCAAAATACCGCTCACGGATAAAATCTTTACACGCGTTGGTGCATCTGATAACGTAAGTGGAGGCGAATCCACTTTTCTCGTAGAGATGAATGAAACAGCCAGCATTCTGAATAATATTACCGCTCGCAGCCTGATTATTCTGGATGAAATCGGAAGAGGCACATCGACATATGACGGTATTTCAATTGCCTGGAGTATCGCGGAATTTCTGCATCAGTCTGTGCACAAACCAAAGACTCTTTTTGCAACACACTATCATGAACTGAATGAGCTGGAAAATTTATTTCCCGGAATAAAAAATTATCATATAACGAGCAGGGAGCTGGGTAATAAAATTATTTTCCTGCGTAAACTTGCCCAGGGCGGATCCACACACAGTTTTGGTATCCACGTAGCAAAAATGGCCGGCATGCCGGCTTCGCTGATAGATCGGGCGAACCAGATTCTTAAACAGCTGGAAGAAAGCCGGGGCAGCGAAAATAACCTGAAGGACAGCGTAAAAAAAATATCGATTCCCAAGTTGCAACTCTCCATATTCGATGCTCATACCGAAACTTTTGAGCAGATCAGAAAGATGCTTAATGATCTGGATATAAACCGGCTGACACCGGTCGAAGCCTTACTTAAATTAAATGAGATAAAAGGCTTACTTCAATAAATTTCAAATAAAAGCAAGCCACCATTTAATATGTGTGGTTTTGTAATTATCATACCATTTGCAGAGCGGATATAAAATCATGATGACAGCGAACCATAGAAGGTAGACACCAGCAAGACCAAAACCAAATTGATCAGGCCGGAAATAAAAAGGTGTATGTTGTGGCGCGATGTCTTTTTGAGTATAACCCTGTATAAAGAACAATACAACAGCAAGCGTATGTATCAGGTATATATGAAGGACATAAAAGAAAAAGGGAACGCGCCCAAATACCTTTATAAATGCAAAAGACTTATTCGAAACCCTGTCAAGAAATCCAAGTAAAATCATGGCTACGCCGATCGTAAGAGCGATATAATCCAGTGATGGCGGATACTTGGTCAGGTTGATAAATGAAAGCCATGAGAATAATTGGGTTCTTTGCATACCCCAATGCACAGGATCTCCATAATGGTTATAAGATCTAAGAATAAAAAAAACAAGAAAAAATACAGAACCGCTCATAAAAAGAATTTTCCTTCTTCTCCCGGGAGAATAACTCCCTGTAAATATCTTGCCGATGCCATAGCCCAATAGCATAATTCCTGTCCAGGGCAAATAGGGATAAATCAAAAGGAAAATATGTTCAGGCGCAAATTTGATTGCCTCGAAATTTCCATGATGCATCAGATCCCACAAGATTCCGACCTGCCCGTTTCTGGTGATTTCTTCATAGTCAAGCAGGTTGTGAAAACAAATAATTAATAATCCGAAGCACAGAATGACATTAACGGGCAACCATATCATTAAACCTAAAATTATCATGCTTATGCCGATGGCCCAGATTACCTGAAGAATCAGGACATGATACAGGGGATCAAAGGTCCAACCGAGCGTGACGATGGCAACCTCAATGAATATTAGCCACAATCCCCTTTTCAAAAGGAATACGCACTGATCTTTTGTATTTTTTTTCCGACCAGATAAATAAGCCGAAACACCCGCAAGAAAAACAAAAGTGGGGGCACAGAAATGCGTGATCCATCTTGTGAAAAATAAAAGTGGTGTTGTAGTCAATAAATTCGTCGGAGAATCAAGAGAAGCCGTTTGATGAAAATAATCCCGGACATGATCGAGGGCCATGATAATCATAACAGTTCCTCTCAAAATATCGATCGAATATATTCTTTGGTTTAAAGCGGCAGGTTTTGGCATTGCTTATCTAGATCCTACAAGATAGAATGAACCAATTCAAATTAAAAAACTTTAAGAAAAAGCAGACTCATTTCAGTAAAATATTCCCTCATTGGGAATAAAAAGACATCAAAATATGGGCATAACATTTTGAATTTCAATTAATTATGATTGTGGCACCTGCTTTGGCTATAAAGAGGAGTAACCAATTTTTATGAAAACAATTTTACTTTCTCTTGCCCTGATCATAGCCAGCACATTAAGCTTTGCATGTTGTATTCCGGCAGATGATCAAACTAACAACGGTGCTGTATTGGCTATGACACTCAAGAATTTTAAAGGAGTGTTTAATGATGAAGTGGTTGATTTGAGCTGGGCAACGATGATGGAAGCTGGCGTTGACCATTATCAAATACAACGCAGTGGTGACGGAGTGAATTTTACTGATATAGATCAGATCAAATCAAAGATGACGATCAATACAAACGACTTTCAGTTAAATTATCTGTATGCGGATGCTCACCCTTTACCAGGTATTTCTTTTTATCGTGTCAGGGTAATTGGAAAAGACGGATCTTCCAATCAAACGCCTGTTGTACAGATTAATAACAGTGTGATTAGTGGAACGAAGATTTATCCGACAGTAGTTCAGAACAATACATTATTTATTGAATCGGATAAAAACCTCCGTGATGTAAAAATGGAATTTTTCGACCTGTCAGGAAATAAAATCAGCGAGACCAATTGGTCATCGTTAAACGGCCGCCAGAATGTGCAGGTTTCAAAAACAGGAAATCTGGCCACCGGAACCTATGTGGCAAGGCTCACAGCCAATGGCCAAAATGTTAAGAGTCAATTACTGATTATCCAAAGTTTTTAGGCGGGAACAAAATGAAATGTTAACATTTCAGAAAGGTCTAGCTGTGAAAAAGTTTTAAATATGAATTTGGAAGTCCAAAAGAGAATAAATGTAAATTTGTATCAGAAGAGCCCGTTTTTGGTCCAAGATCCATCTGATCCCTTTCGAAGATTTAGACTAAAACACACATAAAAAGATCCAGCGTAGTGACTGGGTTTTTTTATGTTCCTGATTAAACGAGCGTTTTTAATTTCCCAACTACTTCATCTATTTCATCTCTGGTATTGTTGGCACTGAATGAGAAGCGGACGATTGATCTGTCCGAATTGGGATAAATAGCACGAATCACATGAGAACCCTGCTGGGCACCGCTGGTGCATGCACTTCCTCCGGACGCACAAATATGATTTATATCGAGGTTGAACAATAACATTTCGGCCTTCTCTGATTTCGGAAAACTGACACTTAATATTGTATACAGGCTTTTTCCAAAAGCATCACCATTAAATTCGACTCCGGGAATTTCTTTTCGCAGTTTTTCAGCCATATATTTCCTAAGACCATCGACATAGAAACTTTCTTTCTCCAGCTTCGCGTAAGCCAGTTCAAGTGCTTTTGCTAATCCAACAATTCCGTATACATTTTCAGTTCCCGCGCGCATATTTCTTTCCTGAGCTCCGCCGTGTATATTCGGTTTTACTTTAAGTAGCTCATTGATATATAAAATCCCAACTCCTTTTGGGCCATGGAATTTATGAGCGGCTCCGGTGATAAAATGAATATTTAATTTTTTCAGGTCAAAAACATAATGACCAAGCGTTTGGACGGTGTCAGAATGAAAAATGGCTCCATATTTTTTACAGATTTCAGCAACCATGAAAATATCGAGAAGGTTTCCGGTTTCATTATTTGCGTGCATCAAAGAAACCAGGGTTTTTTGATCCTGTTCCGCTAGCAATTTGTTCAGATGATCCAGATCCACGTGGCCATCTGGAAGTACATTGAGGTATTGAACAGTTGCTTCACCCCTTTCCTGGTAATAAGATACTGTATGAAGTGTTGCATGATGTTCAAGAGGTGATGTAATGATACGCCGGCAATTCAGGTCTTGTACGGCAGCACGAATAGCTGCATTGCTGCTTTCAGTCCCACCGCTGGTAAAAAAAATTTCCGCCGGATTTGCATGAATCAGTTTCGCCACTGATTTTCTGGCTTGCTCGATAGCCATGCGGCTTTCCCGACCGTAAGAATAAATGGAAGAAGGATTACCAAATTTTTCGGTCAGGTAAGGCATCATTGCTTCCAGCACTAAAGGATCCAACGGCGTTGTAGCCGCATTATCAAAATAAATTGTTTCCATTTATTAAAAAATTTAAGAGTTTAAATAAACTCCTGAATGTCTTTCATGAGGCGTCTGGCGATATTGTTTGCGGTTGTTTCGAAATTGCTCTCCGCATAGATGCGGATGATAGGCTCGGTATTGGAAGTGCGGAGATGCACCCAATCCTCATCAAATTCTATTTTTAAACCATCCTCGGTATTCGCCGGATGATTTTTATACTTTGACTTTATCTGATCAAATATCTTATTCACATTTACCCCTTTCTCCAGTTCAATTTTATTTTTCGAGATGAAATAATCCGGGTATTTCGACCGGAAAGAGCGCATACCATTTTTATGCCGTGCCAATGCGCTCAGGAATAGTCCGATGCCAATCAGGGCGTCTCGTCCAAAATGAAGGTCAGGGACAATAATGCCACCGTTTCCTTCGCCACCGATCACTGCATTTACTTCTTTCATTTTACCTACCACATTCACTTCGCCAACCGCGGAAGGAAAATATTGACCTCCATGTTTCAAAGTAATTTCTTTCAGTGCCCTGGTGCTGCTCATGTTACTAACTGTATTCCCCGGTTTCTCCGAAAGCACATAATCTGCAACAGCCACCAGTGTAAATTCTTCACCAAACATGGACCCATCTTCACAAACAAAACAAAGTCTGTCAACATCGGGATCAACGGCTATACCTAAATCAGCTCCGGATTTTTTTACTTCAGCACTTAGCGCGGACAAATTTTCAGGAAGTGGTTCCGGATTGTGAGCGAATTTTCCGTTTACCTCGTCATTCAGAATCCGGATATTTTCCACCCCAAGCGCCCTGAGCAATGGCGGTATGAACAGAGAACCCGTTGAATTGATTGTGTCAATAACCACTTTAAAATGTTTGGCCCGAATCGCCGGTAAATCAATCAACGGGTAATCTAAAACCGCCTGTATATGTTTATATAGGTAACTGTTATCTACTGAATAATGCCCGAGTTTGTCAACGGAGACAAATGAAAAGGCATCGCTGGCGGCTTTTTCCAATATCCAGAGACCGTCCCTGGAATTTATAAATTCACCTGCCCCGTTTAGAAGTTTGAGCGCATTCCAATCCTGCGCGTTATGACTGGCTGTTATGATAATACCGCCTGCAGCTTTCTCTCCGGTGACTGCCAGCTCAACTGTAGGAGTCGTGGATAATCCGAGGTCGAGTACATCCAACCCCAGTCCGGTTAACGTGCTGACCACCAGATTTCGCACCATTTCTCCGCTGATACGACCATCTCTGCCAATGACTATTTTCCTGGAATGATAAACCGATTCCTTTATCCATGTGCCATATGCTGCTGTAAAACGCACGATATCTAAAGGAGTCAGATTTTCACCTGGTTTACCACCAATCGTTCCCCGGATCCCTGAAATACTCTTGATTAATGCCACTTAGAATGAGGTTTAATAGAGGACAAAAATACAGCATTAAGCCTAATGCCTAAAGTCAGGCTAAAGCGATATACACTAACTGAAAAGGTCCGGGCTAAGCCTTCCGGATGAGTTCTATGAACTCATCAAAAAGATATCGGCTATCGTGTGGACCAGGGGTTGCTTCCGGGTGGTATTGAACTGAAAACACAGGTTTATTTTTCAATCGTATCCCTTCAATCGAAAGATCATTCAGATTTACATGGGTTATTTCGACTTCATTATTCTTTCTAACTGAAACCGGATCTACACCAAATCCGTGATTTTGCGTTGTAATCTCGCATTTGCCGGTCACCAGGTTCTTTACCGGATGATTCAGACCCCGGTGTCCATGATGCATTTTAAAAGTTGGTATCCCCTTAGCCAGGGCAAGCAATTGATGACCCAGGCAAATCCCAAAAAGAGGTTTTTCTTCCTTTAATATATTTTTGACTGTTTCTACTGCATAATCCATTGCTGCGGGATCACCTGGCCCGTTTGAAAGAAAATAACCGGTTGGATGAAACTGTTTCAGAGTATCTAGATCTGTTTTGGCCGGGAACACCTTTACAAATGCACCGCGATCAATCATGCACTGCACTATATTTTTTTTAACTCCATAGTCCATAATCGCTATTCGCACAGCCGAATCGGGGTCACCAGCTTCATAAGTTTCTTTGGTGGAAACGGCTGAAGCCAGTTCAAGTCCATCCATCTGCGGCACATCCGTCAATTTTTTTTTCAATTCATCCAAATCCAATATCTCCGAGGAAATGATACAATTCATCGCTCCTTTCTGACGAACATGGGTAACGAGGGCCCTGGTATCAACGCCCTCAATGCAAACGATCTGGTTTGCCTTCAAATAATCGTCCAGCGAACCCCTGGCCTGAATCCGTGAAAATTGCTCTTCCAGATTTCGTCCGATCAGTCCGCGAATTTTAACATTGTCTGATTCCACATCGGCATCTTTTACGCCATAATTCCCAATATGAACACTATTCATGATCAGTACCTGACCATAATAACTTGGATCAGTAAATACTTCCTGATATCCGGTCATACCGGTATTGAAACAGATTTCGCCGGAGGTTGTGCCTTTTTTTCCGAAGGCCTGACCATAGTGAAAGGTTCCATCTGCTAAAACAAGAATTGCAGGTTGGTGTGAAGCTGTTGTAGCCATATTTGGAAATATTTTGCAAAGAAAACGAATATTAGTACGAGAGCATAAGAGTAAGTGGGTATGGAAGTGAGGATTTTGTTAACATTCTGTTCCACCTTTTTTAGACAAAAAAAAGCAGCCCTCGTTGTGGGGACCGCTTTTTTTGATTTTATCACCAAGGTGAAATTTATTCAGCTGTTTTTTCTATTTTGGATTCTGTTTTTACGGCGGTATCTGCAGACGCAGTCTCAGCTTTCTTCTTGCTGCCGGCGCGACGGGTTTTCTTCGATGTTTCTTTCACTTCGCCCTTGCCCTTACCGTAAATTTCGTTGAAATCTACCAGTTCAATCATAGCAGTTTCAGCAGCATCCCCTGTTCTTGTTCCCAGTTTAATAATTCTGGTATAACCACCCGGGCGGCCGGCAACTTTCGCAGCCACATGATCAAAAAGTTCAATAATTGCTTCCTTATCCTGCAGATAGCTGAAAACGACTCTTCTTTGGTGAGTTGTATTTTCCTTTGATTTTGTAATCAGCGGCTCTATATAAGTTCTGAGTACTTTTGCTTTGGCCAGCGTAGTAACGATCCTTTTATGCTGGATCAATTGCGCGGCCAGATTGCTAAGCAGAGCTTTCCTATGTGAGGACGTTCTGCCCAAGTTGTTGATTTTGTCTCCGTGACGCATGACTTTTGTTTTAGACCCTGTACCGTGTCAGGAATTACAGGATAATTTTTGAAAATTTACTCATCATCTAATTTCAGCTTACTCAGGTCCATTCCGAAGTGAAGGCCTCTTTCATGCAATACCTGTTCAATCTCTGCCAGTGATTTCTGGCCGAAGTTGCGGAATTTCATAAGGTCTTCCTGTTCATAAGTGACCAGTTCGCTCAAACTATTGATCTTAGCTGCTTTCAGACAGTTAAACGCCCTTACGGAAAGATCAAGGTCCTCCAACGGCGTCTTCAATACCTTTCGTAACTGCAAAGTTTGTTCGTCAACCAGATCTTCCTTCTTTTCTTCCTTATTGTCGAAAGTGATGTTTTCGTCGGTGATAATCATCAGATGCTGTATCAGGATGCGGGAAGCCTGTTTAACAGCTTCTTCCGGATGAATGGTTCCGTCTGTAGAGACTTCCATCAACAGCTTTTCGAAATCTGTTCTCTGTTCAACGCGGGTATTTTCAATTGAATATCGTACGTTTTTTATCGGTGTAAATATGGCGTCAGTAGGTATGTAGCCAAAAACTGCATCTTTTGGCTTATTGTCTTCAGCTGGTACATAACCACGGCCTTTACCGATAGTGATTTCGATATCGACGCGGGCTGACGCATCCATGGTACAAATAAGCAATCCGGGATTCATTACTTCAAAGCTTGGCAATGCCTCGCCAATGGTTGCAGCAGTGAATTCAGTTTTATT
>DASXKM010000520.1:0-3294 GCA_036496825.1 Puia sp.
GCTCTGATTAAAAATAAACCGTTTGTTGGGCGCATCGAGTTTTAAGAGGCGAAGCGGAATAGCAAAATATTTCACTCCCAGACCTAAAAATCCACCAAACTCAATTACGAAATAGTCAACGGTACCCGTTTCCAGGTCCAGCATAACTTCCTTTATTTCTCCGAGATGTTCCTCGGCTGCATTAACAACCTTATCCCCGGTCAGCGATGAAACAGTCAGATAGCGACCCATCTGATTTGGAAGAAGCGCACCTTTATTTTCACCTGACAAATTATCCTTTTCGAACAGCTGCTCCTTCTCGTTTATTTTTGCTTCCATTGGTTAATCATTAATTGATACTCAAGTTATATGAAAAAACCATGCCCTCAACCTTTGAAAAACGGCCCAGATTGGGATGAAAATTCCACAAATAAGAAAAATTGGGGAGTTTTTTTGATTTCTTTAGCGATTCAATCAGAATAATAATTTTATTTTGCACTGTAAGTAACTGATCCTTACCACTTAATCTTTTGTCATTTATAATGGACCCATTTGTCAAAAACTGGTATATGTCTTGCAAATATTATTATGGTTTTTCATAGGATATTGGATTTTAAAATGGGCTGGATTTCTATCCTGGCCCTTTTTTATTTTATACCCGTCCCGCTAACTATTTACTCATTCTTCAGTCATTCTAACATTAATTTTACCATTCAATCACAATCATTATGAAAAAAGTTGTCGTTCCCTTCATTGTTTTGATCAGTTTATCGTTTTCGCAAAGAGCCTTCTCTCAAAGTAAAGGCGGTTCGGGAGACACGTCACCCATGCAGGTAGGCAGTGTTTTTGTGAACGCAGGATTAGGCGTTGGAGCAAATTATTATGGTACGTACGACTACGGCACTGCCTTCGGTTTTAAAATAGCGGCGGAATTTGGCCTTTGGCAGGCCGGACCAGGCGTAATAACGCTTGGACCCGAAATTGGAGGTACTTTTTCAACAGGGGCATATGGTTATGCGAATGGTAATGGCACAAACAATACTTTTGTCATAGCCGGGCGAGGAGCCTGGCATTTCGGATGGAACGTGCCCGGGCTTGATACTTATGCAGGCGCCTCTGCAGGTATCGGATTTAATCATTATTCTTATTATACGAACAACAATTACTCTAATAATCGCGTAGTCCCGGCATTTGGAGGCTTTATTGGTGCTTCATATTTTATTAAGCCTGATTTTGGTTTTAATGCTGAGGCTGGATATGACATAACCGTTTTTCAGGTAGGAGTTGTATTTAAAATACAATAACTACTTAAACTAATAACAGTTTAAATAAAGAGCTGCCCTTTTAAGGCAGCTCTTTATTTTACTTTATTCCCATAGCGGCATCTTCGTTCCGTGGAATTTCGTTTTTTGTAATTCTTCCGGCGTCGCGAATCAACTGAAGAAACTCTGTCCGGTAGCCCTCGCTATCTTTGCCGAGCGAATTTTTTGCAAGGATGTAAGTTTTGTCAAACGATGAGTGTTGTTTGAATTCAGAATTTCTCAATAACATTCCAAACTGCGCAACAGCTGAAACAAATCGAAAATTTACCGGCATTTCAATTTCACTTTGCGGCTGACCGACAAGAGCGTGTTCAATCAATTTGCTTTTTTCACCGTCGGGTGTCTTGTATCTGAATTTGATATTCATGATTTCATTCCCCGACATTGAATAAACCGGTGTGATTTTTTTCTGATATTTCAGCGAATCAACTGTTTCCCGGAATTCGTTTTTTACTCCTACAGGAATGATTTCATACAGGGCAGTTACGGTATGTCCGCTACCCAATTCTCCTGCGTCTTTATTGTCATTATTGAAGTCCTCCTTATTCAGCATCCGGTTTTCATAACCGATCAGCCGGTATGCCTGAATGAATGCAGGATTAAATTCGATCTGCAGTTTAACATCTTTTGCGATCGTAAAAAGTGTGCCTCCAAATTCATTTACCAGTACTTTTCTTGCTTCGTTTTCATTATCGATATAAGCATGATTCCCATTCCCCCGGTCTGCGAGTTTTTCCATTTTACTGTCTTTATAATTGCCCATGCCGAAACCCAGAACGGTAAGAAATACGCCTGATTTCTTTTCTTTGTCGATCATATCCAGCAGTTCGGCATCACTGCTGGGACCTACGTTGAAATCGCCATCAGTACAGAGGATCACCCGGTTATTCCCTCCTTTTACAAAATGCTGTTCTGCCACTTTATACGCCAGCTGAATGCCCGCACCGCCAGCTGTCGAACCGCCTGCCTCCAGTTTTTCAATCGCATCTTTTATTTTTTTCTTTTCGATTCCTGAAGTAGACGGCATGACAAGTCCTGCATTACCGGCATAAACAACAAGAGAAACCCTGTCCTGCTCCCTTAACTGATCTACCAGCATCCCGAGCGAGCGTTGAACCAGGGGAAGTTTTTCGGGTTCCATCATCGAACCGGACACATCGATTAAAAAAACCATGTTTGATGCGGGCAGGTTTTCAACCGGAATCTTTTTCCCCTGAAGGCCAATCATCACAAGTTTATGGTCCGGATTCCACGCACATTCCCCGATTTCAGTATTGATGGAAAAGGGGTCGTTACCTGCAGGCTCGGGATAATCGTAGTGGAAATAATTTATCAATTCTTCGATTCTGACAGCTCCGGAAGGCGGCAATTGACCCTGCTGAAGAAAACGTCTTACATTACTATATGAGCCGCCATCCACATCGATTGAAAATGTTGACAGTGGATTTTCTGTTGCGGCGAGAAAACGATTCTCAATAATGCCATCGTATTCCTCAGTGTTGAATGCAGCTGAATCGTATCTTCTCTGGAAATATTTTTCATCTTCCATTCCGGGATCCTTTCTCCGTTCTTTTTGATAAAAACCATTAGTACTCTTTGAAGGCATGGGCGTGCCACTCAAATATGTCACAGAACCCGTCATATCTTTCCTTTTCACAGTCCCGTAACCAAACACCTCCACTTCTTTCAATGATTGTACTGAAACGTTGAGCTGGATATTGACAGGTTTTGTAATATCGACCGGTGTAAATTCCATTTTATCATAACCAACCAGCTGAAACATCAGCAGGACATGTTTTGATGAAACCTTTAGCGAAAAGCTCCCGTCTTCTGCAGTCGTGGTTGATAGATGACTTCGTGTTTCTGTAACAAGTACATGGGCCAACGGAGTTCCATGCTCATCCTTAACAATTCCGGTGATGATAAATTCCTGCACGGGCCTGAATGCCATCACGACGACTGCGAGTGCAAAAAAGGCAAAAAATAAATATCT
>DASXKM010000521.1:0-4732 GCA_036496825.1 Puia sp.
AAATGCCGGTTGAAATTAAACTGAAAGGAACCACCATAATTAAAGCCTGCATCTACTTTTCCGAAAGAGTTGGAAAAATCCAGTTTGTCTCCAAACGTATAACCACCGGTCGGTATAAACTCGATCGATGATTGAGCGGAAGAAACGTCAAACATACAGCACAGCAAACCGGATAACAGGATCCATTTTTTCATACAGTGTAGTTTACTTATTCTTAGGACGTAAATTTTATTAATTGGTTTAAAGAACGGCTGCTTCTTTCTGTTAAAGACTTCATAAAGCCCAAGGTATAAGGCATAGGCTTAGGGCGTCAGGCCTAAGGCCTTAGGCAGAAGTCCGGTAATAAAACGTTGAAATGGTCGCAGTATTTTCCAAAAACTGGAATATTACTCACTTAAAAAGATCTGGCTTCCTGTTTCACGTCTCCAGCTTCAGGCCTAAGGTTTTACGCCTTGAGCTTTAATCCGTCATAAGCAAGTTCTATGCCCTCAGGAAGCTCTGCCATGACATCAGCGTGCTTACCCAGCTGGTGACTGATATGCGTAAAATAAGCCGCGGGAACCCCCAGTTCCCTGGCCATAGATACGGCTTCATCCAGATTGAAATGTGAAATATGTTTTTCTATTCTCAGCGCATTTAAAACAAGCGTGTGTGAACCGAGGATCTTTTGCTTCTCAGTGTCCTCGATGCGGTTGGCATCCGTGATATAGGTAAAATCACCAAACCGGAAACCCAGCACGGGCATTTTCAAATGCCAGACCTGGATGGGAATTACATTGATATCGCCGATCATGAACGGATCCATGGCAATCGTATTCAGCTGGATTTCCGGAACACCGGGGTAGCGGAAATCCGTAAATGCATATGGGAATTCCCGAATGATCACTTCCTGAGTCATCTCGTTTGCAAATACCGGCATTGGTTTGCCGGAAAAAAAATTAAAGGCACGAATATCATCCAGTCCGGCGATATGATCTTTGTGGGGATGAGTAAAAAGTACTGCATCCAGTTTATTTACTTTCTCCCGTAACATCTGATATCGAAAATCCGGTGTGGTATCCACGACGATCCTTGTAGTGGAAGATTCAACGAGTATACTTGATCTGAGTCTTTTGTCTTTTTTATCGGAAGAATGACAAACCGGACAGGGACAGGCAATCATGGGAACACCGCTGCTGGTACCGGAACCAAGAAAAGTGATTTTTAGAGAAGGTGAATCCACGGGCAAAAATAATTGAAAACCATCGATCAGCTCTGTGGTTTGAGCAGGTTTTCCAAAACCTTTCTGCTTTCGGGCAGAAGAGCCTCCGGATCAAATTGCAATTGGGGGAGAATGTCGATTAATGTATTGATGCGTCCTTCCAGCGTTAGAAATTTATTCAGCACCAGCACTTTTTTTTCTTCCAGAATACAATATCCGCTTTGAAAATTCCCCCGTTCGTAGCGGACAACATATCCTGTTTCATGTAGCAGTTTTTCTATTTTATCCAGCGTGGTGACGGTATATTTCATGCTTCAAAGTTGATAAAAGACGGCGAAAAGATTACATTCATTTATCCACAAATCGTTGGCGGTTGGCGGTTGGCGGTTGACGGTTGACGGTTGACGGTTGACGGAAATAAGATAAATTGACAATTAAACTAGGCCTTCCCAACCATTTTAATAACCGGAATAATCATCTCCTCCATACTAACGCCTCCGTGCTGAAAACTGTTCCTGTAATAATTGGCGAAATAATTATAATTGTTCGGATAACAAAGGAACCCATCCCCCTTGGCGAAAATGAAAGAAGAATTGATCGTGGGTACGGGCAGTCCGGCTTCCTTTGGGTCGCGGAAGGCCAGAACTTCCTTTGGTTCATAATTCAGATTGCGGCCATGTTTATATCGCAGGTTAGTGGTGGTTTGTTTATCACCAATTACTTTATAAGCAGATTTAACGCGAACACTGCCGTGATCTGTTGCCAGTACTATCGTCATCTTCTTATCCGAAATTTTTTTCAGTGCCTGGTGCAGGGGTGAATGTTCAAACCAGCTGGCTGTGATACTTCGGTAACTTGCTTCATCACTGGCCAGTTCTTTAAGCACTTCCATCTCCGTGCGCGCATGACTTAGCATATCCACAAAATTATACACGATCACATTCAGATCATTATTCATCAGATTCAATACATTGTTTACCAGGTCCTGGCCCGCCTGGTGATTCAACACTTTCGTATAAGATGTTTTCAAATGATCCATCTTCAGTCTTTTCAGCTGTGCCCGGAAAAATTCTTCTTCAGCCATATTTTTGCCACCTTCCTCTTCGTCATTCTTCCAGAGGTTTGGAAACTGGGCATAGATATCTACCGGCATCAGACCTGCAAATATTGCGTTACGGCAATACTGGGTTGCCGTCGGAAGAATACTGTAGAAAGTTTCTTCCGACTGGATACGAAAACTCTGGGCAAATACGGGCTGTATAGCCTTCCACTGGTCGAAACGCAGATTGTCGATCAGTACAAAAAAAAGAGGTACTCCTTTTTCAAGATTCGGAAATACTTTATTTCGAAGTAAATTATGGCTCATGACGGGTGTATCGGTCGCTTTCGGCGAAACCCATTTTGTGTAATTTTTTGAAATGAATTTGAAGAACTCGGTATTGGCCTCCTGTTTCTGTGTCTGAAAAACTTCCTGCATTTCCGGACTATTGCTTTTCTCCATCTCAAGTTCCCAATACACGAGTTTTCTGTACAGGTCCATCCATTCCGTATAATTCGGGTTACTGTTCAGCGTCATAAACAGTTCACGGAATTGCTGCTGATAGGCCGTTGTCGTTGTCTCGGCAACGAGTCTTTTATTATCAATAATTTTCTTCAGACTGAGTAGCACCTGATTCGGATTAACCGGTTTGATCAGGTAGTCGCTGATTTGTCTTCCGATGGCTTCATCCATCAGGTTCTCTGTTTCGTTTTTCGTGATCAACACAACGGGAATCTGCTGGTTTGCCTCTTTTATTTTGGCCAGCGTTTCCAATCCGCTGATGCCCGGCATGGACTCATCGAGCAGCACCACGTCCACCGCATTTTCCTTCACAAAATCAATGGCGTCCAGTCCGTTGGTCATCGCGTTTACCTCATATCCTTTATTCTTCAAAAAAAGAATATGGGAATGCAGGCTGTCTATTTCATCGTCTACCCATAGTATGGTTCCTAATGGCATGATTTCTTATTTCGTATTTCTAAAGATAGTTTATCAGTCAGTCATTCCTAAATTTGGTGCCCGGAATGAATTCTTTTAACAAAATCAAAATGGGCTCAGGATCAGGATCTCAGAAAATAATCAACGACCCGGTTTATGGATTTATTACCATTGATCATCCGTTGATCCTTGAAGTGATCCGGAATCCATTCTATCAGCGCCTTCGCCGGATTCAGCAGATGGGATTTGCCAATCTGGTATATCCGGGCGCCGTGCACACCCGTCTC
Organism: Puia sp.; assembly: GCA_036496825.1. Lineage (GTDB taxonomy): Bacteria > Bacteroidota > Bacteroidia > Chitinophagales > Chitinophagaceae > Puia. Next base: position 3,467 of record DASXKM010000521.1, read on the forward strand.
CATCATTCTCTGGGAGCCTACCACCTGATGTGCAATGCACTTTCCGTGCTGAAGAAAAAGGGAATCGAAATTTCTGAAGAAGAAGAACTGGGTGCAAAGATGGCGATTCTCCTGCACGATGTCGGACACGGTCCATTCTCCCATGCGCTGGAGAACAATCTGATTGAAAACCTGGATCACGAATCCATTTCATTACAGATCATGCAATGGCTGAATCAGGAAATGCACGGAGAACTAAGTACGGCCATCGCAATTTTTACAAATTTATACCCGAAAAAATTTCTGCATCAGCTCGTATCCGGTCAGCTTGATGTGGACCGCATGGACTATCTCAACCGTGATAGTTTTTTTACGGGTGTCTCTGAAGGTGTGATCGGCTATGACCGGATCATCCATATGCTGACGGTACACGAAGGTGAACTGATGGTGCAGGAGAAAGGTATTTATTCCATTGAAAAATTTCTGGTAGCCCGGCGGCTTATGTACTGGCAGGTATATCTGCATAAAACCGTTGTAAGTGCTGAAAGTATGCTGGAAAAAATCATCCAGCGCGCCAGAGAGAAAATCAGACAGGGCGATAAACTTTGTTCCGGATCCGAATCCCTTGATTTTTTTCTTTCCCATTCACCGCAGGATCCTTCGGAATATCTGGAAGCATTTAGCCTGATGGACGACAACGATATTCTGAGCGCATTAAAACTTTGGATGAAGGAATCCGATCCGGTCATTTCCAACCTGAGTGGCATGCTGATCAACCGGCGTTTGCTAAAGGCAAAACTACAGGCAGAACCTTTTGACAAATCGCTGCTGGAGAAATACCTCAACGAAGCTGCACCCCTGCTGAATATTTCAAAAAAAGATGCGGCTTATTTTGTTTTTACCGGCGAACACAACAATACGACCTATGATCCGACGGACGAAAAAATTAATATTCTTTTCAAAGACGGGACCGTCCGGGATATTTCCCAGGTCGACAATGCGCTGATTCACCGGAGCCTCTCAACGGCAGTTAAAAAATTCTATATTTGTTACCTGACGGGAGAATCGTTTAACTGACTATCATTCCAAATTTTTTTCTATGGAATTTTCTGCCGCCCAGATAGCTGCGTTAGTAAATGGTAAGCTGGAAGGTGATCCGGAAGTGCTGGTCAACAATTTTGGCAAGATCGAAGAAGCACAGGCTGGTCAACTCGCCTTTCTGGCAAATCCGAAATATGAGGAGTATTTGTATAGTACCCATGCTTCGATCATCATTATAAACGAAAG
>DASXKM010000522.1:0-6191 GCA_036496825.1 Puia sp.
CATTGCGCACGAAGACTGGAAAAATTCTCACCCGCTGGATCTTACTGATGAAGGACTGATTGCCGATCTCGAAAATAAAGGCGACGGCGGTGAAGAAACTCTCGCGCTCAATATGAAGAAAAAAGATAAACCGGACGAAGATTAAAACAAGGCTATGAGGATGGGCTGCAGAAAACTTTAAACTACATTCTTTCAGGAACCCTGATTCCCAAAAGACCCATGGATGACTGAATAACGTTTGCGATCATAACGCATATCCTTACACGCAATTGTTTTTTTTCTTCCGTCTCTGCCCGACTCACAGAATGCTCAGCATAAAATGAATTAAAAATCTTTGCAAGGCCGTAAACATAGTTTGCCACCAGCGATGGATTCATGTCGGAACATGCCTGCTGAAGCAGTAACCCATATTTTTCCAGCCAAATCAGCAATTGTTTTTCCAGCGGGAAAAGAGACGTGACTTCATCTTCCGGGAACTTTCCAATATCCTCCCTTCTCAGGATCGATTTGATACGGGCATATGTATATTGAATAAAAGGTCCGGTAAATCCATGAAAGTCGATCGATTCGTCCGGGTTAAATACCATTCTTTTTTTTGGATCCACCCGAAGCAGAAAAAACTTCAGCGCACCTAAGCCAATCGTATCGTACAGCTCCTTTCTTTCATCTATAGTAAAGTCTTCTACTTTACCAAGTTCCTCTGTATGGTGGGCTGCGATACCTGTCATCTCATCAATGATATCGTCGGCATCCACGACGGTTCCTTCTCTTGTTTTCATTCTGCCTGTTGGAAGTTCTACCAGTCCATATGACAGATGATAAATCCCGGCCGCAGAAGGTAGTTCCAGTTTCTGACAAATCAGCTTTAGAACTTTAAAATGATAATTCTGTTCGTCAGCAACCACATACACACTGAGGTCAGCATGAAATTCTTCATACTTTTCAACCACCAGGCCAATATCCTGCGTCATATAAACCGAAGTCCCGTCACTTCGCTGAACGATTTTTTCATCAAGACCCTCAGCCACCAGATCGATCCAGACACTTCCATCTTCTTTCTGAAAGAAGACTTTTTTTTGTAAACCTAATTCCACCAGATCCTTCCCCAACAGGTATGTCTGGCTTTCATAATAAACTTTATCAAAATCGCTTCCGATCCGCTGGTAGGTAATGTCAAAGCCCGAGTAAACCCAGCTGTTCATTTTCTTCCAAAGCTCTATCACTTCTGTAACTCCAGATTCCCAATCGATCAGCATTTGCTGCGCAGATTTCATAAGAGGCGCCTCTCTCTCAGCATCTTCTTTGGAGAGCCCGGCGGCAACAGCGACTTCCACCTGTTTTTTCAATTCGACCCCGAACAGAACATAATAGTCTCCCACAAAATGATCTCCTTTGATGCCTGTGGATTCCGGCGTGGCGCCGTTACCAAAGAGCTTCCATGCCACCATACTTTTACAAATATGAATTCCCCGGTCATTTGCGATGCAGGTTTTTATAACATCATAACCACAGGCTCTATATATAGCTGCAACGGACCAACCCAAAAAATTATTCCTGAGATGGCCCAGGTGTAGTGGCTTATTGGTATTTGGCGACGAGTATTCAATCATGACTCTTTTCCCGTTTGATGGCTGTTTCCCAAAAGATGGCTGATTGTATTGGGCATGCAGGAAATCGGTCAGAACAGTGTCTGCCAAGACCAGGTTTAGAAAACCTTTTATAACATTAAAGCCGGCGAACCATTCGGGTCGCGCAGCAAGCAGGGCCTGACCCAATTCCTGTCCCATTTTATCGGGACTGCTTTTCAGAATTTTGGCAAAGGAAAATAAAACAACGGTATAATCGCCCGAGAATTCTGGTTTCGTTTCATTGATGAGGATATCATCAATTTCGGACTGATAATAATATTTTTCAGCCAAAACCGTCTGCACAGCCACTTTTATGCCGGGTACAAGCTCCATTTTAAGTTAAATTGGACGCAAAAGTAGTATTTGTTGTTTAGACTTATTGATCGTTATATTAACTTCGCGCCCGGAATCTGCGGATTATGCCAAAAAAGGTGATCATTTCTTTCATAGACTTCTTCTATCCGCCTTTCCGAAAGTTCATTCCTTTGCAAACATTTCGTTATGCAGCCTGTGGGGGTTTTAATACGATTCTCGACATCTTTGTTTTTTTTCTCGCATATAATTTTATTTTGCACAAGGAAGTGCTGCATCTTGGCAGCTTTATTTCATTTAAACCATATATCGCTGCATTTATCATATCCTTTTTAATCAGTTTCCCAACTGGTTTTATGCTCATGCGTCATATTGTATTCCCCGGTTCGAATCTTCATGGGCGTGTGCAACTTTTCCGCTATTTTCTTCTCGTGTTAATTTGTATTATCCTGAATTATTTCTTTATCCGTCTTTTCGTGGAACGCTTTCATTTATATCCCACCATATCCAAAATTATCACTACGGCCATTGTAGTTTCATTCAGTTATCTCACTCAAAAGAATTTTACGTTCAAAGCCGGAGACTCAAAACTCAAGGCTCAGGAGTGACTGGACGATCGATACCTTCCAGTGGATAATTTTTCAGGCAGCTTTCGTACATTACACGTATTTTGATAGTTAATTTATTATTGTTTGTATATTTAATTATAATAAAAAACGATTGCCATGAATACATCCCGCAGAAATTTCTTGAAGACAAGTGGACTCTCCGCCGCCGCCCTTGCTATTGGGTCGCATAAATTAATGGCAGCAAAATATCCCGGTGATTATGTCGCCATACAATTGTATACCGTTCGGGAGGATATGAAAAAAGATCCGTCAGGCACACTCAAGCAGCTAGCCGGCATGGGTTATAAATATGTCGAACATGCTAGCTACAAGGATCGAAAATTTTATGGCTACAAGCCGACAGAATTTAAATCATTGCTAAGCGGGTATGGTATGGAAATGCCCAGCGGCCATGTACAAATGTTGCCAGATGATTATAATTTTTCAAAAAACGACTTTGCAGACAAGTGGAAATATACTGTAGATGATGCTGCAACTGCAGGTCAAAAATATCTGGTGTCACCATGGCTGGATGATAGTCTGCGCAAGAACATGAAAGACTTTAAGGCGTATATGGATGTTTTTAATAAATCAGGGGAACTTTGCAAAAAGTCCGGAATGAAATTCGGTTATCATAACCATGATTTCGAGTTTACCACAAAAATAGACGGCGAATTATTATATGACCTGATTCTCACCAATACCGATCCGGCGCTGGTTGCACAACAACTGGATATGGGTAACCTCTACAACGGTGGATTCAAAGCCATCGATGTGGCAAAAAAATATCCGGGACGTTTTGAATTGATGCATGTAAAAGACGAGATCCTGGCAAAAGAAGGTAAGGAAAAATATGTCAGTACTATATTAGGCGAAGGAATTGTCGGAACGAAAGAAGTGTGTGATATTGGAAGAACAAGTGGTGGTACCAAATGGTTTATTATTGAGCAGGAATCCTATCAGGGAGGGCTTACACCACTGGAATCTTCAAAGAAGGATTTTGCGATCATGAAAAGTTGGGGATACTAGTTAAGCTTAAAGCCTAAAGCTTAAAGCTAATTTGTTGGATTTACCTTCTAAATATGAAACCCTCTCAGATACTTGAGAGGGTTTCTTTATACGTGATTTGTTTTAAGCTTTAGGCCTTCGGCTTTACGTTTAATAACGGTAGTGGTCAGCCTTAAACGGACCCTTCACCGGAATACCCAGGTATTCGCTTTGTGTTTCGGTCAATTCATCAAGCGTTACACCAATTTTTGCAAGATGCAGACGGGCTACTTTTTCGTCCAGATGTTTTGGAAGAACGAATACTTTATTATCATAGTTTTTATGATGCTGCCAGAGTTCGATCTGGGCCAATACCTGGTTGGTGAATGAATTGCTCATCACAAAACTTGGATGACCTGTAGCACAGCCCAGATTTACCAGACGGCCTTCCGCTAAGATGATCACATCTTTGCCATCGATATTATATATATCCACCTGTGGTTTGATAGTGTCTTTTGTATTTCCATAATGATCGTTCAGCCATGCCATATCAATTTCGATATCGAAGTGACCGATATTACAAACAATCGCCTTGTCCTTTAACGTGCGGAAATGTTTCTCGGTGATCAGATCCCGGCAACCGGAAGCCGTAACAACAATATCGGCTTCTTTCACGGCGTCGGCCATACGCTTTACTTCGAACCCGTCCATCGCCGCCTGAAGTGCGCAAATCGGGTCAATCTCAGTAACAATCACACGGCAGCCCGCACCCTGCAGGGACTGTGCAGAACCTTTGCCCACATCACCATAACCACCTACAACGGCGACTTTGCCGGCCATCATCACATCGGTAGCACGACGTATGGCATCAACGAGGCTTTCTTTACATCCGTATTTATTGTCAAATTTAGATTTGGTAACCGAATCATTTACATTGATAGCGGGCATGGGCAAAGTGCCCTTGGCAACTCTTTCGTACAAACGATGAACGCCTGTTGTTGTTTCTTCTGAAATACCCTTTACATGTTGTACCAGCTCAGTATATTTATCAAGAACAATATTGGTCAGGTCACCACCATCATCCAGGATCATGTTTAAGGGACGATCGGTACTGCCAAAGAATAAAGTCTGTTCGATACACCAGTCAGCTTCTTCCAGGCTTTGTCCTTTCCAGGCAAATACTCCAATGCCTGCTGCGGCAATAGCTGCTGCTGCATGATCCTGGGTTGAAAATATGTTGCATGAGCTCCAACGTACTTCAGCACCCAGTTCTATGAGGGTCTCGATTAATACGGCGGTTTGAATGGTCATATGAAGACATCCTGCAATACGGGCACCCTTGAGAGGTTTCAGTTTTCCGTACTCGGCACGCAGCGCCATCAGCCCTGGCATTTCGGCTTCTGCCAAACGAATTTCTTTACGCCCCCAGGCGGCCAGACTCATATCCTTCACCTTGTAAGGAAGGGTAAGATCAATATTTTTTGTTTGTGTAGACATATAAATAAGTTTTATGAGCCAAAGGTAGGTTTGTAGAACAAAAAGTGAATAATTATCTGTATTTTTGGAATAAACACAACATTTAGGTTGGTTTTTCAGAACATATAAGCTATTTGCTATGCAAAAAGAAGCCCTAAAAGAACAATCTGCCGTGTCTGTTTTACCGTTGGATGAAAAAGACAAAGCGATTCTCCGCTATATACAATCCAACGCAAAGGCGACGGTCCGGGAAATAGCGGCCAATGTTCACCTGAGTACAACACCCGTGCACGAACGGATTAAGCGTATGGAAGAAGAGGGGGTCATACTTCAGTATGCCACTTTACTTGACCATTCCAGAATCAACAAAGGGTTGATGGCCATCTGTTATATTTCATTGAAAGAACATAATAAAAAATCAGGGGGTAAATTCATTAAAACGCTTTCGGAAATGACTGAAGTGACCGAGTTCTATATTATTTCCGGCGCATTCGATTTTATGCTTAAAATAGTCGTCGAAAATATGGATGATTATTATAATTTTCATGTCAACAAACTCGGTCAGGTTGAAAATATCGCTCAGGTACAGAGCACTTTCATAATGGGTGTCATAAAAGCAGGTCAACCGGTGATCAGCTAGATTTCAATATCTCTGCCACCACTTTGTCAATCGGAAGACTTACGGAATCAGCAGAAAATATTTCCCAGGGGATAAACCGAAATGTTTCTGTTTCTCCGGTTTTCCTGTACACTTCCATTTGTGCCTCGTCGAAATCAAATAAGCTGGTACGAAGCGGCACACGGATTTCTTCCAGTGCTTCAACCTGGTAATAGATAGAAATGATCTGATGCTCCGGATTAAAAGCACTCATCTGAAAAAAATCGGTCGTATAAATATGATTTGTTACCCGGACATTTAACTGCATTTCTTCTAAAAATTCGCGCTTTAAGCAATCCCTTGTTCCTTCCCCGAATTCGAGACCACCTCCTGGAAATTTTGTGTACTGATTCCCCCGAATGAATTCGTCAGATACCAATACAGATCTGCCTTTGCCCTGCAGAATTCCATAAACTCTGATATTAAACATAAACATGAAGATAATTTAATTATTTTCAGATGTAAATTTTCTAAAACCGGCCAGCTGTTTATAAAGTTGGAAAAATAGTTAACTTGAAAAAA
>DASXKM010000523.1:0-2225 GCA_036496825.1 Puia sp.
AAACGAAGACGAATAAAGCACATATACTATAAACATAAAAAAGGCTCACGAAGAGCCTTTTTTAAAATTGAATAACCAAATTTCAGTTGCGAAGGGAGGGTTCGAACCTCCGTCCGCCAGCTGGCGGATATGAGCCCGTACTTTACACGTTCCTGATCATCTTCCAAATGAAATCTCGCCCTTTGGCAGATTTCAATTCTTTTTCACGACGCATTGCCTCTGCTTTGGTAGTATATTCTTCTGAATAAAATACCATCCATGGACGAAATCTGCCAGTCCACCCACTTTTCTCCAATTGATTATGAAACAAAAATCTTCTCCTCAGATCATTAGTAAACCCAATATAGATTTTGTCAAACGAAGACGAATAAAGCACATATACTATAAACATAAAAAAGGCTCACGAAGAGCCTTTTTTAAAATTGAATAACCAAATTTCAGTTGCGAAGGGAGGGTTCGAACCTCCGACCTTCGGGTTATGAGCCCGACGAGCTACCGCTGCTCTACTTCGCGATGTGGACGACAAATTTACGATCATAAGGACTACCATCCAAACTAATATTGCATTTTCTATCTTTAACCTATGAATGGAAAATATATCCTGATTATACTCATCCTGACGACTGCCTGTAAACGGGTAAAACAGTCCGATGATACCCTGTATTCAAAACACCTTCAGCGAAATGTGAAACTGCATATACTACACACGCCGGCACCGTCGGATCGTTCATTATTTAATCTGCTCATTTTGAATGACGGACAGGATATGGAAAAACTCCGTGTGAAAGAATCCATGGATAGTCTCTATAAAGCGGGAAAAATATTACCCCTGGTAGTCATTGGTGTGGAAGCAGGCGACCGGATGCAGGAATACGGTGTCACTGAAAAACCGGATTATTTAAACAGGGGCGGCCGCGCCACATTCTATGATGCATTTATTAATGATGAATTATATCCCTATGCAAAAAAACAATCCGGCGTAAGAAAATTTCAATCATTTGCAATTGCCGGTTGTTCCATGGGCGGTCTCTCCGCATTTGATATCGCCTGGAATCATCCGGATAAGATAAGCAAAGTGGGTGTCTTTTCAGGATCGTTCTGGTGGCGGGACAAAGCATCTGAGGACAGTTCTTATTCAGATGAAAAAAACAGGATCATGTATTCCAAATTAAAAGCTTCGAGAAAAAAACCGGGGTTACTATATTGGTTTTATGCGGGAGCAGCCGAAGAAAAAGGAGACCGGGACAAAGACAGCATTATTGATGTTATCGATGATACAAAAGATATTATCAATCTCCTCGGGAAGAAAAATGTAGTATCGCCGCAGGGAATTGTTTACAGGGAATTACCGAATGGTGTTCACAGTTATATCAGCTGGAGCGAAGTGTTCCCGGAGTTTCTTGTCTGGGCCTTTCCGGCGAATTAGCTGGAGGTTGATAGTTGACGGTTGGCAATTGAAAATTTCACTTCCATACTTCCATACTTCCACACTTCCACAATTGCCTAAATCATCTCTCTCTCCAACACCGCCGGGTTTCTCATGTTTTTCTTGCCCGCGAATTCTTTGGCGGCTTTGATAAAGGATACAAACACGGGTTGTGGATTTTCCACCGAACTTTTTAATTCCGGATGATATTGCACACCGATGAAGAATGGATGATCGGGCAATTCAATGATTTCCACCAGACCGCTTTCGGGATTTTTTCCGCTGGCAATCATACCCGCATCTTCAAACTGCTGCAGGTATTCGTTGTTAAATTCATAGCGGTGACGATGTCTTTCGGAGATCATGGATTTGCCATAGATGGCTTTCGCGAGCGTGCCTTCTTCAATAGCACAGGGATATGCACCCAGACGCATGGTTCCGCCTTTTACCGTGATCTTTTTCTGCTGCTCCATCAGATCAATAACCGGCGTTGGTGTGTCCGCCTGCATTTCGGTGGAATGGGCTTTTGTCAGTCCGAGAATGTTACGTGCAAATTCGATCACCGCCATCTGCATGCCGAGGCAGATTCCAAAGAAGGGCAATTTATTTTCTCTGGCATATTTCACAGCGGTAATCTTTCCCTCAATACCCCGGTGGCCGAATCCCGGAGCGACCAGCAATCCATCGAGAATACCCAGCTTCTCCGCCACATTTTCACTCGTGATGGATTCGCTGTGAACATTCAGTATTTGCACTTTGCATTCATTCATTGCACCTGCATGCACAAAAGATTCAAGGA
>DASXKM010000524.1:0-3896 GCA_036496825.1 Puia sp.
GACCACATGTTACACGAAGTACTGATCAACTATGAAAAAAGAAATCTGACACTCCTGGACTTCCTTGATTTTTATTCATCCTATAAAGACAATATTCTTTCTTCGAATAATATCCAGTTCAACCGACTCAGTTCATTTGAAGATATAAACTACTACACCGGAACTGAATTCTATCAACCTTAATATTCCACCCGAATATGTATCCCCGATATGTCATTAAAACTATTTCTCTTGCCACGCTGGTTGCGCTGGCAATTTATTCCTGTCATGGTAAGCCTGAACAGGCGGAGGAGAAAAAAGGATATATTTTGCCTGATTCACTTTTAAAAACAATTGAGATTGACAGCGTAACCAGTTCGCGCGTAATGAATACACTTACACTAACGGGAAAGGTTGATTTCAACGAGGATAATGTGATCAAGATATTTCCAAGCATCAGCGGCCAGGTTTCTGAAATCAAGGTCATGCCTGGTGATTATGTAAGGCAAGGTCAGGTGCTTGCACTCATCAGAAGTTCCGATATGGCCGGCTACAGCAATGACTTTGTGAATGCCAAATCCAATCTGGAAATCGCGAAAAAGTCCAGGGAGGCAACAAATGATATGTTTAAAAGCGGACTCGCTTCCCAAAAAGATCAGCTGGCAGCACAGGAAGGCTATTACCAGGCAGCGTCTGCATTTGAAAAAGCAAAACGGGTGATTAATCTGAATGGCGGAAGTATGAATGGCGAATACACGCTGAAGTCGCCTATTGACGGATTTGTCGTAGACCGGCAGGTAAATAATAATATGATGATCCGTTCCGATAATTCAATGGCCCTGTTCACGATCTCAGATCTCAAGAATGTATGGGTAATGGCAAATGTATACGAATCGAATATATCGAACGTAAAAATGGGCGACAGCGTCAACATAACAACGCTGTCTTATCCCGGAAAAATATTCCGTGGCCGGATTGATAAAGTGATGAATGTACTTGACCCCTCCAATAAAGTAATGAAGTTCCGGATCATATTGGCCAATCCGGGCTATCTTCTCAAACCGGAAATGTTTGCGAGTGTGGTTGTAAATACAACTGAAAACAAAACCATGGTCAGTATCCGTTCGCGCGCGTTGATCTTTGATCACAGCCAATATTATGTGCTGGTATATAAATCGCCCTCTGATATTTCCATCCGGCCTGTACAGGTTCAAAATACAGTTGGTGACCGCACCTATATAACGGATGGATTGTCCGAAGGTGAACGCCTCATCGGAACCGAAGCTCTTCTGATTTACCAGGAACTGAATAGTTAGTTAAAATCGCATTGGATGAACAAGTCGCTTAGAACTATTCTGGCCTTTTCTTTAAAAAATAAATACTTCATTTATTTCGCTACCATCATTCTGGTGATATATGGAATAATTACGTTCGTTAATATGCCGATCGAGGCATTTCCCGATGTCACTAATACGGAGATCTCAGTTATTACACAATGGCCCGGCAGAAGTGCGGAAGAAGTTGAAAAATTTGTGACCATCCCGCTTGAAATTGCCCTGAATCCGGTAAACCGGAAAACCAGCCTCCGCTCAACCAGTATCTTTGGTCTCTCTGTCGTGAAACTGATTTTCGAAGATGATGTACAGGATACCTATGCGCGCACACAGGTAAACACCATGATTCATAATGTGGAACTGCCTGATAATATACAACCCCAGGTGCAGCCGCCGACCGGTCCAACAGGTGAAATATTCCGTTACACGCTGGTGAGTTCGTTTCGAGATCCAAGGGAATTAAAAACATTACAGGACTGGACCGTTGACAGAGAATTGCGTTCGGTTCCGGGCATAGCAGATATCGTAAGTTTTGGAGGCACGGTAAAATCTTATGAAATCCAATTAAACCCACAGAAGATCACCGGCCTGGGCATTACGCCGCTCGATGTATATACGGCAGTGAATAAAAGTAATATCAATATCGGCGGGGACGTCATCAGAAAAAATAATCAGGCATATATCGTTCGGGGTATCGGATTATTAAATGATATCAACGAGGTCAAAAATATATTTATTACGAACATAAATGGATTGCCTGTTCTGGTAAAAGATGTGGCTGATGTAGAGGTATCCGGGTTGCCGAGGCTTGGAGAAGTTGGCAGGGCCGATGCCATTGACAGTCATAAAAGGCGGCAGGTAACGGATGTGCATGACGCGGTCGAAGCCATCGTCCTAATGCGTAAAGGTGAGAACCCGGATAAAGTGATCAAAGCGCTGAAATTAAAAATACTGAAACTGAATGACCGGGTTCTTCCGCCGGATGTGAAGATAGTTCCATTTTATAACCGGGAAGAACTGATCCGCTTTGCATCTCATACAGTGATGCATAACCTGATCGAAGGGATTTTGCTGGTGACGCTGATTGTCTCTTTGTTTATGTTCAACTGGCGAACAACGCTCATCGTTTCCATCATCATACCGCTTTCTTTATTGTTTGCATTCATTTGTCTCCATTTTATGGGCATGTCGGCAAACCTTCTTTCACTGGGCGCGATTGATTTCGGTATCATTATAGACGGTGCAGTGGTAATGGTAGAAGGGCTGTTTGTTATGCTGGATCAACAAGCCAGGGCAATAGGTATGGAACGGTTTAATAAACTGGCCAAGATGGGCATGATTAAGAAAAAGGGAGCAGAACTGGCAAAAGCAATTTTCTTTTCAAAAGTAATTATCATTACTGCACTGCTTCCAATTTTTTCATTTCAGAAAGTAGAAGGCAAACTTTTTTCTCCCCTCGCCTATACATTGGGTTTCGCGCTGCTGGGAGCATTGATTTTTACGCTTACGCTGGTGCCGGTACTTGTGAACGCATTGCTGAATAAAAATGTAAAAGAAAAGCACAATTCCTTTACGCATCTTTTGACAGGCTGGGTGCTGGCCGGGTTCAGGTTTGTATTTAAAAATAAAAAACTCGCGTTGGGCGTTTCCATCGCCTTTGTTGTAGTCGGCCTGTATGCATTTAAGTTCTTAGGCACGGAATTTCTTCCGGAATTAAATGAAGGTTCATTGTGGGTGCGTGCTACGATGCCTTACAGCATTTCGTTGGACAAATCTGTTCAGGTAGCCAATCAGATGCGCGGCATCATGATGCAATTCCCGGAAATCAGAAAAGTCGTTTCACAAACGGGCAGGCCGGATGATGGAACCGACGTTGCCGGATTTTACAATAACGAATTTGATGTTGCTTTATATCCGCAGGAAGAATGGAATCCAAAAATTTCCAAAGGCGAATTAATTGAAAGAATGCGAAAGGCTTTATCTGTTGTTCCCGGGGCCGAATTGAATTTTTCACAACCCATCATGGACAACGTTGAAGAGGCAGTGTCGGGCGTAAAAGGGTCCATATGCGTAAAGATATTTGGTGATTCCTTAAATTATATGGAATCAAAATCAGACGAAGTGGATAATATTTTGAAAACCGTAAAAGGAATTACCGATCTGGGTGTTATTCGCAATATCGGACAGCCTGAATTGGATATTGATCTGAATCAGAGCCGTATGGCGTTATATGGCGTCAACACAGCAGAGGCCAACGCAGTCATTGAAATGGCCATCGGGGGTAAAGCAGCCACAGAGCTATATGAAGGGGTTCGTCATTTTGATGTGCGCATACGATTCCCCGAAGCCTTCAGGTCAACGGATGATGATATTGGAAATTTACTTGTTCCGACTTCGTCCGGTTCAAAAGTTCCAGTAAAAGAAATCGCAACGATCACACAGAAAACCGGCCCCTGTTTGATATTCCGGGATGATAACGAAAGATATTCTGCTATTAAATTTTCAATTGAAGGGAGAGATATGGGTTCTGCGATTGCCGAGGCACAAGAAAAAGTAGACCGGCAGGTACGACTTAAAAAAGGT
>DASXKM010000525.1:0-4112 GCA_036496825.1 Puia sp.
CCGGGAAAATTCATCATTTCACTCAGGTATTTGATGTCCGGTCTTGACAGTAGTTCATCGACCTCATCAGACCGGAGGACCGCACCAGCTGTTTCAAATGAAGTGGCAGGTACACAGCTCGGCGCGCCGAAATAAAAATGAAATGGTGTTTTTTTCCCGTTTTCGATCATGAATTCAACACCCTGAATACCCAGGACGTTTGCAATTTCATGCGGGTCACTAACAGTAGCCACGGTGCCATGCACTACCGCCAGCCTCGCAAATTCGGAAGGAATGAGCATGGAACTTTCGATGTGTACATGGGAATCGATAAAACCTGGACAGATATATTGTTCCGGCACTGTCTCTCCTGTATTCAGCTCGCGAACAGAGAAAATTTTTTTATCCGAAATCTGTATTTCGGCAGGAAAAATTCTTCTGTTTAGAATGTCTGTAAATTTTCCCTGAATGATCATGATAAAAATCTTAGTCGTTCAAAAGACCGGGCCTTTTTTCTTTTGTTTTCCGGAGTGATGTTTCATATCGCCATTCTGCGATTTTAGCAGGATCACCACTCAATAATATTTCCGGAACTTTCCAACCCCTGAAATCAGCAGGTCTTGTATAAACCGGCGGTGCCAGCAGGTTATCCTGGAAAGAATCAAAAAGAGCCGAGGTTTCATCATTCAGAACCCCGGGTAATAATCTTCCAATAGCATCCGTTAAAACGGCCGCGGGCAATTCGCCACCGCTCAAAACATAATCACCGATGGAAATTTCGCGTGTGATGTAATGTTCCCGGATACGCTCATCGATTCCTTTATAATGGCCGGAAATGATCATCAGATTTTCTTTCATTGAAAGAGTATTGGCCGTCTGCTGATTTAACAACTGACCATCCGGACTCATGAAAATAATCTCATCGTAATTTCTTTCCTTTTTCAAATCTTCAATGGCATTGGCAAGGGGTTCGCACATCATCACCATGCCCGCTCCGCCTCCATATTGGTAATCATCCACCTGCCCATATTCATTTACTGCCCATTTTCTCAATGAATGAACAAATATTTCCAGAAGACTTTTTTCTTTTGCCCTCTTTAAAATAGAATGAGCAAAAGAACTTTCGAGCAATTCGGGCAAAACACTGATAATATCGATGCGCAATTTGGAAATATTAGACATGTTTGTTAATCAGACATGCGATTTATTAGCTGACTTTTTTTCAGGCATCATCGCATTCGTTAAATATAAAACCGGGATTTTAATTGCATTTCTTCGTCGAACCTTCGTCGATCCTTCGGTAGTTCTTCGGGAGCTCCTAAGGGAATACCGAAGGATTGCCCTATGTTCCCTGAAGGTTCGTCGTCTAAATAAGGAATAAAGCAGGAAAATCTGCTGCCTTTATGGCATAGCCGAATCTCCCATTCCATCCAGATCGCGTCGTTGTTTTTTAGTCGGCCTGCCCACTTTACTCAATCTTTTCCCGGTATGAAAGCTAGCCGCCTGATATTGGATTCGCTGTAATTCTTCTTCCGGCGTTATGTCCAGATAATATTTTATCGCTTCAGAATAGGCTAGACGATGATCCAGTAGTCCGGTTACCTGTACACGCCACCTTTTTGCTTCTGTTTTTACTTCATAGATATCTCCGATATGTACCTGCCTTGAGGGCTTAACCTGACCCGCTTCATTTTTTACTTTACCTTTTTCACAGGCATCCGATGCGAGGGATCTTGTTTTGAAAAGCCTGATGGCCCACAGGTATTTATCGATCCGTAATTTTTCTTTTTCAACCACATTTATTTGTTGACAGATGACGGTATCCTTAGGCTTTAGGCTTTACGCTTTAAGCTTTTTTAGGCTTTCTTCGGCAAAGAACTTATGAAAATAAGGTATCGTTTCTATTCCTTTATAGAAGTTGGCAATATTGTATTTTTCATTGGGTGAATGCAGATTATCACTGTCCAATCCGAAACCCATAAACACAATCTTGATTCCAAGTTCGTTTTCCAATAAAGAACAGATCGGAATGCTTCCTCCTCCCCGCTGGGGTACCGGTTTTTTTCCAAAACCGGCTTCAATTGCTTTTTCAGCGGCAATGTAAGCCAGTGAATCCAGTGGTGTCATATATGGTTCCCCGCCATGTAATTCAAAAGTGTTGACCGTTACTCCGGGCGGTGCAATTTTCTTAAAATATTCAAGCAGAATGTGTGCAATTTTTCCGGAGCGCTGATTCGGAACCAGTCTGGCTGAAATCTTTGCAAATGCTTTGGATGGAAGGACAGTTTTTGATCCTTCCCCCTGAAATCCACCCCAGATTCCGTTCAGTTCCAAAGTCGGACGAATTCCCGTCCGCTCATTGGTGCTATATCCCTTTTCTCCCCAAAGGGATTTGACACCCAAATCCTTCATATATTCATTTACGTCAAAGGGCGCCGCAGCCATTTTTGCCCTTTCGTCTGCAGACGATTCCAGCACGTCGTCATAAAATCCCGGAATCGTGATATGGTTATTCTCATCATGACAACTGGCGATCATTTTCGCGAGTATGGTTATCGGATTTGCTACCGCACCACCATATACGCCACTGTGCAAATCTCTGTTCGGACCGGTTACTTCAACCTGTATATAGGCCAAACCCCGGACACCAATTTCTATTGACGGAGTTTCGAGACTGATCATTGATGTATCGCTGATCAGAATTACATCGGCTTTCAATAATTCTTTATGAGAAGAAACGAAATCGCCCAGACTGGGTGAACCAATTTCTTCCTCCCCTTCAATGATGAATTTTATATTGCAGGGCAACGGACCAGTCCGGCTCATAATTTCAAGCGCTTTCACGTGCATGAAAAACTGACCCTTGTCATCGGCTGAACCGCGGGCATATATCATCCCGTTTTTTATAGTTGGCTCAAAAGGTGGCGTATGCCAGAGATCCAGCGGATCCACCGGTTGCACATCATAGTGTCCATACACCAATACAGTTGGTTTCGTAGCATCTTCTATTTTTTCCGCATAAACCACAGGATGACCCGCTGTAGGAAATATTTCGGCTTTTGTGGCACCTGCATCCAGCAGCGCTTTTCTGACTGCTGTCGCACAGGTCACCATATCCACCTGATGGGTGCTATCGGAGCTTATGGATGGAATTCTTAACAGAGCCTTTAATTCTTCCAGAAATTTCTCCTGATGATTATCCTGATACGTTTTCCAGGCTTGCATGTTGATGTTTTATAGTTGATGTCTGCGAATTTAGTCCCTTTTATGAAAAGCTTGATTAGAATAACTTTTGTCAGGATGCTGTGGAAATGTCATGTTTTTTATTTGGAACAACATTCGCCATATCCCAGTGAATTTTTCTACTGAAGGGATGCTGTCTTACATGACAATCCTGTTTTATACATATTGGACAACAACTGCCGATGCAGTCATCTGAGTGAACAAAGAATTCCATGGAAGTTCCAAATTCCCGGATAATAATTTTTCGAAGGCTGTCTATTTCATGATGTGCCTCCCGGACATTCAGATACCAGGGCACCGTCATGTGACAATCCACGTGAAGTACGTTGCCGAATTTTATCACACGAAGATTATGGATATCGATCCAGTTTGGGAGCCTGCTGTTGTTCACGAGGTCAATTACTTTAACCAGAATCTTTTCGTCTGCTTCGTCCATAATTCCGGCCACAGATTTTCGGGCTATTCGATATCCAATGAGCATGATGACAAGGCTCATAATAATGGCTACAATGCTGTCCAGTTGATGTATCTGTGTGAAATATATGAGGATCAGCCCGAATATAATTGCCAGTGTGGAGTAAGTATCAGACTGCAGATGATGGCCGCTCGCCTGTAATGCCTCGGAATTATTTTCCCTGCCTTTTTTTACTGCATATAGACCTACTACAAAATTGATCAAAGCAGAAACGGCGACCAGAATAATTCCGGTATTGAGCTGTTGTAGCGGATGAGGATGAATGAGCTGATTCACTGCCTCATAAATAATAAATACACCTGCCAGCATGATCAGCGTGCCTTCGATGGCTGCTGAAAGGAATTCCGCTTTGCCGTGTCCGTAAGGATGATTGCTGTCCCTTGGTTTATAAGCAATAAATAAACTATATAGCCCA
>DASXKM010000526.1:0-7666 GCA_036496825.1 Puia sp.
CGATGGCCCTGGATGGCGAACCAAAAAAGACTTCAGCCATTTTCTTCGAAATGGCGATATCTGTCGGCGATTTTAATGCGGTTGTGCTATTGCCCTGTAAAAGCGGATAGGTAAACATCCGGAAGAAGTCTTGTCCTGCCCAGCTACCGCTTTTCTTTATTATTTTACTATTTGCCTCAAACGTGGAAAGCTCATTCCATCCAAAATTGCAGGCATACTGAACTTCCGGGAAAACTCTTTTCATTTCTTCCGCCATAATACCGGGGCCGCCAAGAAATGCGCTCACGCCGCCATTGCGATATTGCTTTTCATATACACTGTAAAGTTGTCTCCCGTTTTTATGAAACGCATCCATTTTTCTTTCTTCATTCACCCATAACATGATCAGCAGGCTGCATGTAAGACCAAGGGCAAGGCCCATGATATTGATGAATGAAAATGCTTTGTTTTTCCAGAGATTTCTGTAGGCGGTTTTCAAATAATTTTTAAACATGGATGCGTTTGAGAGATGATAAGAAGAATCATCTCCATAAAAAATGCCAATCGGCGGAAAATATGATTACCAGACAGTTGCGTGTACACGATTTGCAACACTGTCCGTTTCCGCTACAGGCTTCGTCTGTTTATGATCAAGGTCAGGGGGATTTAAGGGGTGATTGTTTTTACATTTTGCAAAACCGTTCCGTTCCTTATTTCGTCAGACGCGGATACCAGCAAAAGGTCGCCTTCATTCAACTTTCCATAAATTTCAACAAAATCATTTGCATCCCTGCCGGTTTTTACATCCACACGCTGGGTCTGGTTGTTGACAACACGGATAACAAAAATGCTTTCGGTTGAATTGACAACGGCTGTTTTGGGAACAATAAAAGTACTGTCACTTGCAGGCAACGGAAGATTTACTTCAGCAACCATGCCCGGCAACAATTTCTTGTCGTTGTTGATCACGTCCATTTCAATGCGCTGAGAACGTAACCGGTCGTCGATGGCACCGGAAAGACGGTTGATGTTTGCTTTGAACGTGCGGCCCGGAAGTGATTTTACCGTAAAACTCACTTCATCTTTGTGATTCAGATATTCTGTGTACGCCTCCGGCACTGACAAAACCAGTCGCAATTTTTTTTGTTCCTGCAGGTTGAATAAGGGAAGTTCAGAACCCTTTCCGGCTGGTCCGACATACGCACCGGCGTTCACATTCCTGGACGTGATTATGCCGCTAAAAGGTGCCCGTATCTGCAGATAATTCTGCGTCTCTGTAATTTCTTTTGAAGCAGACTGTGCTGCCTGGAATTGCGCAAAGTCTGAATTCTTTCGTGCCGCTGCCTGTTCCAGGTCATTGGGTGAAATGGTTCCCGGCGTTTTGCTTGTTTCAAGCAAACGATCATAATTCGCTTTGCTTGCCAGATAAATGGCTTCACGGGATTTTATATTGGATTGCGCACCCGCCAGTTGGGAATTTAATTCAGGCGCTTCCATGGTAGCCAGCAACTCTCCTTCTTTTACTTCTGAACCTACATCAACATAAAGTTTTTTTACAAAACTGCTCACCTTTGCATACAGATCTACCTGCTGGTATGCAATCAGCTGACCCGGAATCTGCAAAGAAGAAGATAGTCTGCCCTTTTTCAGCGAAAAGACTTCGGTTGCCGGCGTTTCAGCTGGTGATGTTTCTGTTTTTTTCTTCTGTGTATTGCTTTCAGACTGACAACTACTCATCAAACTGATGATTGAAACTGCAAGAACAAACCTGATTTCAAATCCTGACCATATCATTAAACGCTGATTCATTGCTTTGTTATTGATCTATAAATTTGATTTCGCCGAATGATTCAATTCAGGAATATAATGTAAACTTTCTTTGTCTTCCGGATCAAGAGATACAGATGCAGTGGATGCCTTCCCCTGCACCCAGGAAAATACCAGGGGCAATACGAATAAAGCAGCGAAAGTAGATGCGATCAATCCGCCCACTACTGCGCGACCCAATGGGGCAGCCTGGTCTCCTCCTTCACCCCAACCGGATGCCATGGGCAACATACCAAACACCATCGCCACACTGGTCATCAGGATGGGCCGCATTCTTAGCGCTGCAGATTCTTTGGCGCTTAGTAAAGCATTCCCGGTATGAAGACGTAAATGTTCCGCATTCGTAATTAATAAAACAGAATTGGCAATCGACACACCCACCGACATAATGATACCCATATAGGATTGCAGATTGAGCGTGGAACCTGTGAGCAGCAGCGCTGCAAAAGATCCGATCAGCACGGCCGGCAGGGTTGAAAGTACGACCAGGGATACTTTGAAAGACTGAAAATTCGCGGACAGCATCAGAAAAATAACGGCGATCGCTGTAATCAATCCCAATTGTAAACTGTTCAGCGTATCTGTTAAAACTTCGGTCAGGCCTTTTGTTTCAATACTGAGTCCACGCGGCAGATTGCCTATAGAATGAAGCGCAGATTGTACATCTTTTGTGGCTGTGCCCAAGTCTTTATTATTGATATTGGCCGTTACCGATAAATAGGGGATCGCACCCATATTATCGTTTTCTCCATAAGACGTATCAGATTTAACAGTCGCAACATCACCCAGTACAGGACGTGACTCATTACTCAATACCGGAATTTCATTGATGTCACTCATACTCGTCATCTGATTCTCGGGTATCTCTACCTGAACACCGTAACTGATATTGCTTTTTGGATCGATCCATAAATTCTTTTCTGTATATCTGGATGAAGAAGTGGCAGCCACCAGGGAACGGGATATATCTGACAGGGAAACGCCCATCTGCGCCGCCCTGATCCTGTCAATATCTATACTGATGGTTGGATATTTTATGGACTGCGCCAGTTGAACATCCCGCAAATAATCAATCCCCCTCAACTTGTCAATCACTTTGTCAGCATATTGTTCATTGAGTTTTTTATTCTTCCCGGTAATTCTGATTTCGATGGGCGTAGGCGATCCCTGACTGAGTACTTTGTCGGTCAGCTCAATGGGTTCAAATGAAAGCCGCACATCCGGCATGCTCGAATGCATCTGATGGCGAAATCTTTCTTTCAGATGGTCGAGGTTTTCTTTATAGCTCTCTTTTAATGCAACCTGTAACACGGCTTCCTGTGGTCCGCTCATAAAAAGATAAATCGGACTGGTTGAAAATTGCCCGGGATGTTGTCCGACAAAAGCCGATGTCACGGATATATTTTCTTTTCCGACCAGGTCCTCCAGTATATGGATCGCTTTTATTGTTTTTTCTTCTGTCCTTTCTATCCGGGTGCCATCCGGTGCACGCAGCCGTACCTGGAACTGACCGCTGTTTACTTTTGGCAATACATCCCGGCCAATGCTTTTAAAAAGTATAGCGACTAATACGCAGGTCAGGATGGAATAAAAAATAACAACAGCTCCCTGATAAGGGAAAAGTCGGTCCAGAAAACGCAGGAAACGATTTCGGAATTTTTCAAACCGGGTCAGTTTTCCATTCCCGTTATTCAAACTTCTTTCCAGTAATTTCTTTTTCTGATCCCAGGTATCCTCTTCCTCCGCTGCTGTTAATCCGAGGGCGGCGTATTCTTCTTCATCCGTTAATACATGTCCGTCTTTTGATGATGTATGGGTATGTCCCTTCATCAGCCAGTTCGCCATGATGGGAACAAATGTCTGCGCCAGGAAATAAGAAGTGATCATGGAGAAGGCAATGGCCATTGCCAGTGGTAAAAACAAAGAACCGGGAATGCCCGTCATCGTAAATGCCGGCGCAAATACAGCCAGGATGCAAAGCAGGATCAGCAGTTTGGGAAATGCAATTTCCTTGCAGGCATCCCAAATGGCCAGTGCTTTTGGTTTTCCGAGTGCCAGATGCTGATGTATATTTTCAATCGTTACCGTCGATTCATCTACCAATATGCCGATCGCGAGT
Organism: Puia sp.; assembly: GCA_036496825.1. Classification (GTDB taxonomy): domain Bacteria; phylum Bacteroidota; class Bacteroidia; order Chitinophagales; family Chitinophagaceae; genus Puia. The sequence goes on from DASXKM010000526.1 coordinate 3,926, forward strand.
GCCAGTCCGCTCAGCGTCATGATATTGATGGTTTGATTAAAAAGATAAAGAAATAAAACGCCGGATATAATGGAAGTGGGTATTGTCATTACCACGATCAGCGCTCCCCGCCTGTCTCCCAGAAACAGCAAAACCATCAGACCGGTGAGTATGGCACCGATGGCTCCTTCGGAAATCAGGCTTTTTACCGCGTTGATGACATACACCGACTGGTCGAATTCAAAAGATAATTTAACGTCTTCGGGCAACTGACTTTGAAAACGCGGAAGTGCTTTTTTCAAATTCTGAACGACTTCCCAGGTAGAAGCATCCGCCGATTTGGTGACGGGCAAATAGATGGATCGTTTGCCATTCACCAGTGCATAGCCGCTGGTGATATCTGCACCGTCTTCCACGACGGCAATATCACGCATGTAAACATTTTCTACAGCGCCTTTGTATATCGGAATGTCGCCGAAGTCCTTTATGTTTTTAATCGTTGTGTTGGCGGGTGTGAAATAATTGTAATTCCCTATGCGGACATTTCCTGCCGGCGTTGCCTGATTATTATTCCTAAGTGCCTCTACCACCTGGTCGGGTGTCAGATGGTGCACTCTTAATAATTCAGGATTTATTTTTATGACGACTGTTCTGACATTACCACCGAATGGTGCCGGTGATACGAGGCCGGGGACGGAAGTAAAAGAAGCGCGCACGTACACATTGGCCAGGTCCATCAGTTCGTTGTTCGAACGAATTTTACTGCTCAGCACCAATTGTCCCACAGGCAAAGTGGAAGCATCAAAACGTAAAATAAAGGGAGGTTGCGAACCAGGTGGAAAGGAGGTCTGTGCGCGGGTTATAAATGTGGCTACTTCTGCGGCTGCCTGTGCCATATTGGTACCCTGGTAAAATGTAAGTTTTATTAATGTAAGCCCCAGTGTATTTCTTGATTCGATACTTTTTACGCCGCCCACATACAATAACAGATTCACATAATTCTTTGCAAAGAAAGCTTCCATTTGTGTGGGCGTAAAGCCACCATATGGATGGGAAATATAAATAACCGGAAGATTCAGTTCGGGGAAAATATCAATCTTGATATTGCGGACCGCATTGACCCCGAAAAAGAACAAACCCATTACGATCACCAAAATGGATATGGGTCTTCTGAGTGCACTTCTGATTAATCCCATGTGAAGAATTTTTGTATCCGCATCATTTCCTATCGAATTTCATTTTCAAAAAAACCAAAATCTCCTGTAGCCGCTGCTTTTAGTAATAAAGCCTGCCATACATTATTATAGGCAATATCCCGGTCCGTCTCGGCCCTGTTCAAAACATACAATGCCTGTGTGACGTCGACAATATTCGTCAGTCCGTTTTTGTACAACACGGATCTTTGTAAATAGGCATCCGAAGCCGCCTTCACCTGAACGGGTGCTTCATGGTAATTGGCGATGGCATATTTTACTTTCTCATCTGCCAGTGCCAGTTGCGTTTTGATTTGCTGGCTGACCAGCTCATATTCATTTTGCAAACCACGGGAGGTCCACTCCTGTGCCGTCACCTGCTGATGCACGCGTATGGGATTTGTCAGGTTCCACACCAGGCCAACGCCAAACAGATAATTACTACTGGTGGGTTTTACCCCGGTCCAGTAATCATGCGTAAAAGCGTCCTGATTCAGCTGACTATAATTGCTGTTAAAACCAGAACCCCGGCTCTGCATGACGCCCACGAGGGAGAACACCGGATATTTGAAACGGTCAATATATTTTTCCTGTTGAAGGCTTACGTTGATGCGGCTCTGATAAAATTTCAATACCGGATGCTGGTCCTGATTCGTATTCACCGAATCATAGAGAGAGGCGGGTATGCGGTGCACAAAAATTGTGTCGAGCAGAAATTTCTGATACGAAATACCCATTAGCTGTATCAGCTGACTGTTCTGTTCTGCCTCATAATTGATGGCATTGGTCAGTGCAATTTTAGCGCTGGATACTTCGGCATTGGACTGTGAAGAATCCACGCCGGGGTTTAATCCGTTTTTTGCGCGGGCCAGAACGACCAGGTTTAGTTCGTTGGCCCTGTCCAGATTTTTCTGTTCGGAAATGATCAGCCTCTGCGCAGCCAGCAAATTGAGATAAGCACCTGAAACCCGCACTTCCAGCTGAAACTTTTCCTGATCCAGATCACTGGCATCCCTGACCACTTCTGCCTCCGCGACCTTTACATTCTCGCGCACCCTTCCAAACGTGAAGAAATCCCAGCTGATGTTTGCCAGATATAATCCCCCAAATGCCGCGTTCCAGTTCTGTGAAAGAAAGGGTGGCCCCGAAGATGCTACGCTAAAGCCGCCGATGGGAACGACCGGACCAAATTGTCCGTTTGCCGTGCCATAAGCCTGCTGGGCCGCGAGGTTGAGATTTGGTAAATGGTAGGTGGATGCTTCTTTAGCCGACGCCTCAGAAGCCTTGAGATAACTGCCCTTGGCCTTCACCGTACCGTAATTTTTTAACGCTGTACTCACGGCCTCCTGTAAAGTCAGGGTCTGGCTTTCGGCCCGGATCGCCACCAGCAGTAAGAAAGAAAAATATATAACGCGCTTTACAATTCGTTCATGAATATCAAACATCGGTCTGGCTGATTTATCCGTTCAATCTGCAAAGCGCCAAAATTACCGACCATTTTCAAGAAATACTCCTATAATATATGGGCGGTGCTACATCAAAACCTCATCATGCATCAATCAGGATACATTACATCAGGATACTGTGTTCATTCCGGATATTTTTGCATATACGTCATTTGGGAGAGTGGGCTTCAGTTGCGCATTGGTGCCCGTCAGACTATTGCGGAGGTGGTTTGCTTTTATTGCGGGGCGATATCTATATTTCATCTATTAACAGTATCGGTGGCTCAAAAATGACATTTGAAACATCTCTGGATAAACTAAAACTGGCTGGCTTTTCCATTAATCCGAAAATTCAAGAAGCCGACGTTTTCAATGGTTGGAAAAAGACGCTGGTTTATCACCCCAACCCAATTGACGCCCTGTACATCACATTAGGTGATGAAACATCTTACAAGCCTTATTTAAACTTTTCGAATGACTGTTGGCATTTTGACTTAGAGGCAATCGAGGGAGAAGGTTCCTATGGTAGAATTTTAGAAAACTTGAATCGCATTTCAAATGGCGAGTTGAACTTTCAAAATGTCAAAGACTTGTAGGCGGACAGAATACTATTATCCTACCTGCAAAGCTATACTCGATCGTTGTGTGTATGCTGCGACGACACCCTATCATTAAAAGCCCAATAAAACATGACACATAAACTTTTGGCAATTTCACTATTTCTTTTCTATTCATATACATCATTTGGGCAACCAAAAGAGGGGGTAAATTATTTGATTATTTTAAAAAGAGCATCAAAATATAGCAATGCTGACAACGGACAACTCCCAAAATTTACATACCAATCGTCAAATGACTCACCTTTGGTTGCTCTAAGAAAAAATTTCAACTTAGATTCAATAGCAGGTTTTGGAAACGAGGTATCAAGGCTTATCAATTTACTTCATTGGGTACACAATACTGTAAGCCATGACGGACAACATGAAAGCGGCATTGTAAATATCAATGCAAATGAAATCATTACTGCTGCAACTACAAAACATATTGGAGTCTCATGTGGCGAGTTAGCGACAACTTTAAATGACTGTTATTTGGCGATGGGGTGGAAATCAAGAAAGATATAC
>DASXKM010000527.1:0-3216 GCA_036496825.1 Puia sp.
TGGATATGGGGCGTATACCAGTTCAGACTTTGCTATTGCCGGCCCGCTGACTGAAACTGTGCTGATGGGTAACCTGGCGGTTCGCAGTTATCAATACAGTGAGAATGACGGTAAAGGAAATATAGTATTTCCCGGACGTAAAAAATTACTCTGGGATGGAGAAAAAATGGAAGTCACGAATTTTGCTCCTGCAAATCAATTTGTGAAACGTCAATACAGATCATATTAAGCCTAAAGCAAAAGGCTTAAAGCTTAACGCAAGTTTTTTAGTTTTTTATCCTTTACAAAAAAAATATATTGCAAAACTCATGAAGACAAAAGAAAATAAATCCAGAAGAGATTTTATAAAGAACGGTACGATTGCTGCAGCCGGTTTTTTTATTGTGCCGAGACATGTAATGGGGCGTGGTTTTATTGCTCCCAGTGATAAACTCAGGATTGCCGGTATTGGTGCCGGTGGAAAAGGAGAGAGTGACCTGTCTGAATTTTCCAAAAGCCCAAACGCTGATATCGTATTTCTATGTGATGTAGATGACCGTCAGATAAAAAAATCAGTCGATCGTTTCCCTAAAGCAAAAAGATATTATGACTGGCGTGAAATGCTTGAAAAGGAACATAAATCAATTGATGCTGTTTCTGTTTCCATACCAGACAATGGACATGCCATTGCTGCACTGGCTGCTATGCAGCTCGGAAAACATGTGTATGTTCAAAAACCATTGACGCATGATATTTATGAGGCACGAACATTAACAGAAGCGGCTAAAAGATATAAAGTAGTAACTCAAATGGGTAACCAGGGTTCGTCCGGTGACGGGGTTCGTACAATGCAGGAATGGTATCATGCGGGCATTATCGGGGATGCAACTGAAATAAAAGTTTGGACTAACCGCCCTATCTGGCCCCAGGGGATGGGTACGCCCAAAAGCAATGATCCGGTACCTCAGGAATTGAAATGGGATCTCTGGCTGGGTCCGGCACAGGAACAAACTTATCATAAGGAATATGTACCATTCAGCTGGCGCGGTTTCTGGGCTTTTGGAACGGGTGCTCTTGGCGATATGGGTTGTCATTTAATAGATCCTGCGTTCAAGACGGTGGGACTTGGTTATCCCAATTCAGTGGAATGCAGTCAGGTTTCTATATTTGAAAAAGCGTGGACACCGGAGTACTTTCCGGAAAGTTGTCCGGCTGCATCTTCTGTTATTTTAAATTTTCCCGGAAAGGATGGAAAGCCGGACATAAAAATGCATTGGCTGGATGGCGGCATCTTACCCCAAAGACCTGAAGAACTCGGGGCTGATGAACAATTCGGTGACAATGGAGGCGGTGGTGTTTTGATCATTGGCACCAAGGGAAAAATCATGTGTGGCACTTATGGAAGTGATCCGAAACTTCTTCCGACATCTAAAACAAAAGAAGTAAATGTACCGCAAACAATTGCCCGTGTGCCGGAAGGACATTATGTACAATGGATCAATGCGTGCCTCGCAGGATACGGACAAAAGGAAGTCAGCTCTCCATTTGAATATGCGGGACCATTAACTGAAACTATCCTGATGGGAAATCTTGCTCTCAGAACATGGAATATCCGTGTTGAGAAAGCAGCGACGGGTAATTCAGGCAGAACTCAATATGCTTATCCCGGAAGAAAAAAGTTGATCTGGGATGCGGTTAATATGAAGATCACCAATTTTGATGAAGCCAATCAATTTGTAAAAAGAGAATATAGGAAAGGATGGTAATAATTGTTAGTTGTTAGTTGTCAGTTGGTAATTCACTCGTTCGATGTTAAGCCATTGCAATTGAGTTTTTAGAAAATGAACTGATGATGTCCAGCATTAATTCATTTCTGATGGTGCCAACCTCAGACATGTCCGGCACCCAGAATTTGATTTCAAAATTAACGGCGTTATTTGCAAATGTGTCAACAGTTACGGCAGGCTTGGGGTCGCGCATGATTTTCTGATTTTTATTTAATTCATCTAAAACCAGATCCCTTGCCCTCCGAAAATCTGATGTATAGGGTATGCTGAGTGCAATTTTTATTCGTTTGTTCCGGTTGTGCATTGTCCAGTTAATCAGTTGCTGGGATAAAAGATCGCCATTGGGTACAATAATATTTGCGCCTTCGCCATTGCTAATTTGGCTGGACCTTACACCGATTTCCTGTACTGTCCCGGTTTTTCCTGAAATCTCAATCGTGTCTCCAATCTGAATGGGTCTCTCGAATGCAATGATAATTCCCGACACCAGGTTGTTAACGAGGTTTTGCAGTCCAAAACCAATGCCCACGCCAAGCGCGCCGATCAAAATAGATATTTTATCAAGCGGAATTCCTGCCGCGGCAATCGCAATTAGAAAACCGGCTGTCCAGATACTGATCCTCACGATTAATGCAACAGAACCCAGCTTCGTCTTTTTTTGAGGACCCGGATTGTGCCTTTCATCGAAAAAGAAATTGACGAACTGAGACAAAACGGAAGAAATCCATATAATCAATATAAAAAGCAGTCCGCTTGCATAAGAGAAATTGATACTGCCAATAGTTCTTGGTTTGTTAATGAAAAACATCAAGATATTACTGAAACGATCATAAACCGTCAGGTTTTTTAGAATAGACAGTATCCAGAAAAAAATGGCAACAATCCAAAGTACGTTGCGCAGCTTATTTTTCAAGTCGACGAAATTCAGAAAGGCAAAAAACCGATTGTGAAAAACTTCAGATTGGGTATAAACGGCATCCACCAGAATCGAACAGCAAACTTTCAATGTAACTGCCAGAATGAGACAATTGATGGCAGTAAAAGCAAAAAGTTTTGAAAGCGTAACCCTTCCGGTGAGGTTACAACCAATTGAAAAGATGATCAGAAACAGCGTGATGAATAAAACCCATTTCCGCGCTTTTGAATCTTCGAGGTTCCTAAAAATAATTGTATTCTTTCTTAACATCCAGATACATAAGAACAGCAGTGACAGGCCTCCAATCATGAGTCCCCATCTTTCTCCGTAAGCGGAATCCAGCAGCAGATCGTCGATTGCAAAAGTGATCCAAATGAATGCAGCGCAATACAAAATGATTTTTCCTGCTCTTGTAAGATAGAAGGAGAGTAATATGGACAAAAGGACTAATCGTATGAGTTCGTTCAGATGTACATAGGCTGCCGGCGCACTTGCATAAGCAAAAGAACCATAAGTAAACAGGAGTAACAGGCT
>DASXKM010000528.1:0-12036 GCA_036496825.1 Puia sp.
ATAGTTTGTTACACTGCGCCGCAGCGGCTTCTACTGGTGATGAAACATATTTGGATACGTTGAAGGCGATAGAGCAAAGACATCTGGATACAGTCCGGGAATTGATTCCGGTAACCAGCCAGAGCAGTATCCTGAGCATGGTGAAAAAAACCTGCAATGAAGTGGAAGATATATTCAAAGGCATTTTTTTGCTTCGCGAACTTTCTGCCAGAACAAAAGATCATGTGGTTAGTTTCGGTGAGTTATTGTCCTCCCGGATCATATCTGCCGGACTTGCCGCGCGCGATATTCCCAATAACTGGAAAGATTCCAGACACCTGATTATTACCGACTCCCGTTTTGGGCATGCGATGGTTGACTTTCCTGCAACCCAAAAAAAGATGGACGGTTATTTTCAAACCAACCCTGTAAATCTTTATGTTGTACCTGGTTTTATTGCCTCTGATGCAAGTGGCACAACCACGACGCTCGGCAGGGGAGGGAGTGATTATACGGCTGCTATTTATGGCAGTGTACTAAACAGCCGCGGGATTGAAATATGGACCGATGTCTCCGGCATGATGACCGCTGATCCGCGTCTGGTAAGTAATGCCCGTGTGATCCCTGACATTTCCTATCAGGAAGCCATGGAGCTTTCTCATTTTGGCGCCAAAGTAATTTATCCACCTACTCTGCAGCCGGTGATGAATAAGGCAATTCCAGTCTGGATTAAAAACACTTTTGCACCAGGCGATCCGGGCACCCTTGTTGAAAAGGTATCGAGCATTACAGGCAGCACGATCCGGGGTATTTCGAGTATCCACCGGATTGCGCTGTTGAGTCTGGAAGGAAGCGGGATGATCGGCATTCCCGGATTTTCGAAAAGACTGTTTGAAGCCCTGTCGAGACAACGAATTAATGTGATATTGATAACCCAGGCGTCTTCTGAGCATTCCATTTGTGTCGGCGTCGACAGTTCGCAGGCTTCCCTGTCAAAACATTCGATCGACGAAGCATTTGCTCCCGAGATCCAGGCGGGAACCGTTTTGCCTTTGATCGTAGAAGAAGAACTCGCGATCATTGCACTGGTAGGTGATAATATGAAAAGCCACCCGGGAATCAGTGGGAAACTGTTCGGGGTGCTTGGTAGAAATGGCATCAATGTGCGGGCGATCGCACAGGGGTCTTCAGAAAGAAATATATCGGCCGTTATTTCTACGAAAGATGTTAAGAAAGCGGTGAACGTTTTACACGAAGATTTTTTTGAAGCCACCTATAAACAACTGAATTTGTTTATTACCGGAACAGGGAATGTAGGCCGGAGGTTGCTGCAACAGCTGGCTCAGCAGAAAAATTTCCTTCTCGAACATCTTCGTTTACAGGTGCGCGTTACAGGTCTTGCTAACAGCCGGAAGATGCTGGTGCAGGAAGAAGGCATTGATTTGAATAACTGGCAGGCAGAACTGGAAAAAGCAGAGCCAATGCATCTGGCAAATTTCTTAAAGATCATTCATTCCAAAAATCTCCGCAACTCGGTATTTGTCGATGTTACCGCCAACCGCGAAGTTGCTCTGGGTTATGAACAACTGCTGCAGAAAAGTATTTCCGTCGTCGCCTGTAATAAAATCGCCAGTTCGTCTCCCTACATCTATTACCGCAGGCTGAAGGATCTTTCCAAGGAATTCAACGCGGCTTATTTTTTTGAAACAAATGTTGGTGCGGGGCTTCCTGTTATCGGAACATTAAATGATCTGCTGAGGAGTGGTGATAAGATCAGGAAAATCGAAGCTGTTCTCAGTGGTACACTCAATTTCGTTTTCAATCATTATGACGGGAAGAAAAAATTTACAGATGTTGTGAAGCAAGCGCAGGAAGAAGGATATACAGAACCCGATCCACGGCTGGATTTGAGCGGGACAGATGTGATGAGAAAGATTATGATCCTCGCGCGTGAAGCCGGTCACACAATAGAAATGGAAGATATCAGCAACAATCTGTTTCTGCCGGCCTCCTGTATGGTGGGATCTGTTTCGGACTTCTACATGGCAATGGCAAAGGAAGAATTGCATTTCAAAAAATTGTATGATGCGGCCGCGGCTGAAGGAAAGAAATTAAAATTTGTAGCGGGTTATGAAAACGGAAAAGCCTCTGTGGGACTACAGCATGTGGGTGCATCTCATGATTTTTATCATTTATATGGGAAAGACAATATCGTACTTTTTTATACGGATCGGTATCCCGAGCAACCTCTTGTGATCAAAGGTGCGGGCGCTGGCGCAGAGGTAACCGCTTCCGGTGTTTTTGCAGATATCATCAGGGCAGCGAACGTTTAACTTGCAACTATGAACGAGATTACCATACATGCGCCGGCTACAGTGGCAAACCTCGTTTGCGGGTTCGATGTGCTCGGACTATGTCTGTCAGAACCTTATGATATCATGCGGGTGAGACGGCTGGATAAACGACAGGTGGTTATACGCACGACAGACAATTTTCAGCTTCCCATGGATCCTGCGCTGAATACTGCAGGTGCACCGTTGCTGGAAATGCTAACCGTTTTAAAAGAGGAAGTCGGATTTGAAGTCATCATTACCAAACAGATCAAACCGGGAAGCGGAATTGGTTCCAGTGCGGCGAGCGCTGCCGGTGCCGTCGTGGCCGCTAATGAATTACTCGGAAATATATTTACAAAAGAAGATCTGGTGCGTTTTGCAATGTTCGGTGAAAAAGTGGCATCGGGTGTTAAACACGCAGATAATATTGCGCCCGGGATCTATGGCGGAGTAACCCTGATTCGTTCAATTTTCCCCTTGGACATTATCCCGATTTCGTCGCCGGAATTGTTCGTTTCCGTTCTGCATCCGCAAATTGAAGTTAGAACTTCTGACGCCCGGGAAATCTTGAGAAAAGAAGTCTTATTGAAAGATGCCATCAGACAATGGGGAAATATCGGAGGCCTGGTTGCAGGCCTGATGAAAGGTGATTATGAACTGATCGGAAGGTCCCTGGAAGACGTCATTATTGAACCGGTGCGATCCATACTAATACCAGGTTTTGACATCATCAAATCGGAATGTAAATCTGCCGGCGCTATCGGCGGTGGCATCTCCGGTTCAGGTCCTTCTATATTTATGCTGAGCAGAGATGAACAGACTGCTCACAGAGTGGCAGGAGTAATGAAATCTGTTTATGACCGTATCGGTGTGAATTATCATATTTATGTTACTACTGTGAATTCCAGTGGAGTAACAAAAGCATAAGTATGAAGATTGAGATGCCGGCGGGCCATTAGAAAAATAAAGAACTATGTTATTCTATAATCTTAATAAACCTTCGGAAAAAGTCGATTTTAAAACGGCAACTATCAAGGGGCTGGGTTCTGAAAAAGGTTTGTTTTTCCCTGAATATATTCCCCTTTTTCCTGAGTCCTGGATTTACAATCTGGATAGTGAGTCGGATGAGGAAATAGCATGGTATGTGATGAATCAATACGTGGGAGATTCCATGACCGAAAAAACGCTGAGGGGAATTTTGAGGGAAACGATTTCATTTGATATTCCGCTTGTGGGCCTTTCTTCCAGAATTTCAACGCTTGAACTATTTCACGGCCCCACACTGGCATTTAAAGATGTGGGCGCACGATTCATGAGCCGTTGCCTCGGACATTTTATGAAAGGACAGAACAGGACGGTAACGGTGCTCGTAGCCACCTCTGGTGATACAGGCGGCGCTGTGGCCAGCGGTTTCCTGGATGTGGAAGGTGTAAACGTGGTAATTCTGTATCCTTCGGGGAAAGTGAGCCTTGTACAGGAATTGCAATTAACGACTTCCGGCAGAAATATTATGGCTTATGAAGTGGATGGCAGCTTCGATGACTGTCAGACCCTGGTCAAACAGGCATTTTCAGATCCTGACCTGAACGAAAAGATATTTCTAACTTCAGCCAATTCTATAAATATCGCCCGCTGGCTGCCCCAGCAGATCTATTATTTCCTGGCCTGGAAACAATGGAATAACAAACTGAAGCCACCTGTTATTTCTGTGCCCAGCGGAAATTTTGGGAATATTTGCGCCGGGTTGCTGGCATATCATTCAGGACTTCCTGTATCTCATTTTATCGCTGCCTGCAATTCGAATGCAGTAATTCCGGAATATTTAAAAACGGGCGTTTACAAGCCTGAAAAAGCCAGAGCGACCCTGTCCAACGCGATGGATGTGGGTGATCCCAGCAATTTCGTAAGAGTGATGGCCTTGTTCAATTCAGAATTCGGATCCCTGAAAAAAACGATGAGCAGCGAAAGCATTTCGGATGAAGAAACGGGAGCCGCCCTGGCAGATATTTACCATCTTTACCAATACCAGGCAGATCCACACGGGGCCGTCGGATGGCTGGCTCTGAGCCGATGGCTGGAAAAACATCCGCTTGAATCCGGACTTTTTCTGGAAACTGCCCACCCCGTAAAATTTCCCGAAGTGGTCGAAAAATTCAGTGGCCATTCGGTGATTATCCCGGAATCCGTATCCGAATTATTTGAAAAGAGAAAAAGTTCTGAAAAATTGACTGCGGACTATGAGATATTCAAAAAGAAATTGCTCAGAACCCACCATTAGATAATTATTCAATTCAAACAGGGATTTTTTCATTTCACACGGCAGACTCAATTATTATGGACCGTTTTAAGTACTTTCATTTTGTCATTTTCATATACTAAACCTTATAAAAAAGAAATAATCATGAAACGTTTGAAACACCTTATCCTGGTTTCTTTTATTTTAATGGTAGCCAACAGGGGATTTTCCCAAAAAGTCAAATTGGAAGAAGGCGATTTGTCGCCGCTGAAATCAGAAAAAACACTTGCTTTTGCCTTTAGTTACGATAGTATGATGATAGGTGGCGGAAAGGGACCCGGACATCCCCCCGGACCTCCGCATCCCGGACATTCACATGGTCAGCAGACAGAGGCGGAATACGTTGAAAAACATACTCAGGATTATAATAAAAAGTCACCTGGAAAAGGTGATGAGTGGGCCAAGGCATGGAAAGACGACAGGGAGTCTTTATACGAACCCGCTTTTACAAAGGAATTCGAAAAATATGGCGCACTTCAGCCTGACCCTAAGGCCAAGTTCACCCTTATATTCAAAACCACTAATACTGAACCAGGATTTAATGTTGGCTTTATGCGTCATAATGCTGAAATCAGCGGAGTTGCATGGATAGTGGAGACTGGTAATAAATCTCATGTAATCGCTAAAATCAGCGTAATAAATGCTCCGGGCGGCAATTTTTTTGAAAATGATTACGCTACTGACGAGAGAATTTCCACGGCCTATGGTGAAGCGGGCAGGGGATTGGGTTACTTTATAAAGGGTAAACTTTAAAGCCAGTGTAAAATTTCAGGTCTTTCGAATTTTTGCCTGAGTTTCGGGAGAATGAAACCTGAGCCCGGCATCCAATAAAAAAACCCTCGCATCATCATGCGAGGGTTTTTATTTTATTGATTTTAGTTTCTTAGCTTAATCAAATCGCAGATCAAGTCCGAGTCCGCGCAGTTCATGTACCAATACGTTGAATGATTCAGGAATACCCGCCCTCGGAATGCTGTCTCCTTTCACGATAGCTTCGTAAGTCTTCGCACGGCCGATAATATCATCAGACTTAAGCGTAAGCAATTCCTGCAGGATATTGGAGGCTCCATAGGCTTCAAGAGCCCAAACTTCCATTTCCCCGAAACGCTGTCCACCAAACTGTGCCTTACCACCCAATGGTTGCTGGGTAATGAGACTGTATGGTCCGATACTGCGGGCATGCATCTTATCATCCACCATATGATGAAGCTTGATCACATAAATGATCCCCACTGTTGCTTTCTGATCGAAACGATCGCCGGTTTCCCCGTCAAACAGGTAAGTGTGTCCGAAACTTGGCAGTCCGGCCCTGTTGATATGTTCTGCGATTTCCTCAACGGTAGCACCATCGAAAATTGGAGTGGCGAATTTCAAACCAAGTTTTTCACCTGCCCATCCCAGAACGGTTTCATAGATCTGACCAAGGTTCATACGGGAAGGTACACCAAGCGGATTCAGCACAATATCAACCGGCGTTCCATCTTCGAGGAAAGGCATGTCTTCTGCACGTACGATCTTTGCTACGATACCTTTATTACCATGGCGTCCTGCCATTTTATCGCCTACTTTCAATTTACGTTTAACAGCCAGGTACACTTTTGCCAGTTTCAATACACCAGCCGGTAACTCGTCACCGATGGATATGTTGAACTTTTCTCTCTTATATCTTCCCAGCTCTTCGTTATACTTGATATTGTAATTATGCAGAAGTACATTGACCAGTTCGTCTGATTTTGCATCGCCTGTCCATCCCAGGGGGTTGACGTTCAGATAATCGATTCCACTCAGGTTTTTCTGTGTGAACTTCGCACCTTTTCCGATCTGTACTTCACCAAAATTATTATTGACTCCTGTAGATGAATGATCTTTCAACAATACCTGGAGCTTTGAAATCAGCACTTCGAGAAGGTCCGTTTCATTCTTCTCATGTACTTTCTCTATCTTATCCAGCACCGCCTTCTCCCTTACTTTCGCATTCTTATCTTTCTTAGCGCGCTGAAAAAGTTTTTTGCTGATCACGACGCCTTCTGTACCACTCGGTGCCTTCAGGGAAGCGTCTTTTGCATCGCCCGCTTTATCACCAAAGATTGCGCGGAGCAGTTTTTCTTCCGGCGTCGGATCACTTTCACCCTTCGGTGTGATCTTACCAATCAGAATATCGCCTTCCTTGATTTGAGCTCCCACCCGGATGATACCGTTTTCATCAAGATCCTTGGTGGCTTCTTCCGATACATTGGGTATATCCGGTGTCAGTTCTTCTTCACCGAGTTTTGTATCGCGCACTTCAAGTTCGTATTCGGAAATATGAACGGAAGTGAACAGATCTTCACGAACCACTTTTTCACTGATTACGATGGCATCTTCGAAGTTGTAACCCTTCCATGGCATGAATGCCACTTTAAGGTTTCTACCGAGCGCCATTTCACCATGCTGTACAGCATATCCTTCTGTAAGGAAATCGCCTTCCTTTACTCGCTGTCCTTTTTTTACAGCAGGTTTCAGGTTGATACAGGTTTCCTGATTCGTTTTAATGAACTTGGTGAGTTTATATATTTTAAGGTCGTCTTCAAAACTGACGAGCTTTTGTATTTCATTTCTTTCATACCGGACATGAATTTCATTTGCGTCCACGAATTCCACTACGCCTTCGCCTTCTGAGTGAATCTGGATACGTGCATCACGGGCAGCCTTCGCTTCCAGACCGGTGCCAACAATCGGTCTTTCAGGAAGAATCAGCGGCACTGCCTGCCTTTGCATGTTTGATCCCATCAATGCACGGTTGGCATCGTCGTGTTCAAGGAAGGGAATGAGAGAAGCACTCAATCCAACAATCTGGTTGGGAGCAACGTCCATGTATTCCACTTCATTCCTGTCGAGAATCGGAAAATCACCGGTCTGACGTGAAACGATTTTATCTTCAACGAAATTTCCCTTATCGTCCAACGCAATATTAGCCTGTGCAATTTTGGCGATATCTTCTTCTTCCGCACTCAGGTAGGTGAGTTTCTTCATGTCCACCTTTCCTTCATTTACTTTCCGGTAGGGTGTTTCTATGAATCCCATTTCGTTGATCTTCGCATGAACGCAAAGAGTTGAAATGAGCCCGATGTTTGGTCCTTCCGGAGTTTCAATCGTACACAAACGACCATAATGTGAATAATGCACATCACGAACTTCAAACCCTGCTCTTTCACGGCTAAGACCTCCGGGCCCCAGGGCGGAGATACGACGCTTATGTGTTATTTCACTTAAAGGATTTGTCTGATCCAGGAACTGCGACAACTGTGATGTTCCGAAAAATGAATTAATCACCGATGACAGTGTTCTGGCGTTGATCAGATCCACGGGTGTGAATACTTCATTGTCACGAACATTCATGCGTTCACGAATGGTACGTGCCATACGGGCAAGCCCCACACCGAACTGAGCATATAATTGTTCGCCTACTGTACGTACACGACGGTTGCTCAGGTGATCGATGTCATCGATTTCAGCTTTGCCGTTTGTTAAACGAACAAGATATTTGATGATCTCAATCATATCGCCTTTGGTTAGCGTTTTCTGCGTCAGTGGCAGATTCAGATTGAGCTTCCGGTTAATTTTATAACGACCTACTTCGCCAAGATCATAACGTTTGTCGCTGAAGAACAACTTATCAATGATACCACGGGCGGTTTCATCATCAGGTGCATCAGCTCCCCTTAGTTGGCGATAGATATGCTGAACGGCTTCCAGTTCACTGTTCGAAGTATCCTTATTCAGTGTGTTATAGATGATGGCATAGTCCCCGCCTACATCTTCTTTCTGGATAAAAACACTTTTTACATCCATTTCGATCACCATGTCGATCGCTTCTTCATCGAGCACGGTATCACGTTCCAGCACGATTTCATTTCTTTCGATAGAAACGACTTCGCCGGTGTCTTCATCCACAAAATCTTCTACCCATGTTCTCAAAACGCGGGCTGCCAGTTTTTTGCCGATGTATTTATGCAATGTTTTTTTATCCACTTTCACTTCATCAGCCATGCCGAATAACGCGAGGATATCTTTATCAGTTTCGTAACCGATGGAACGAAGTAAAGTTGTTACCGGGAATTTCTTCTTACGGTCGATGTACGCAAACATCACGTTATTGATATCAGTAGCGAATTCCATCCATGCTCCCTTGAAAGGAATGACACGGGCGGAATATATCTTGGTTCCGTTCGGGTGAATAGACTGTCCGAAAAATACACCCGGCGAACGATGGAGCTGGGAAACAACCACTCGTTCAGCACCGTTGATCACGAAGGTTCCACGAGGTGTCATGTATGGGATATTACCCAGGAACACATCCTGTACGATGGTCTGGAAATCCACATGCTCTTCGTCATTGCAACTAAGGCGCAACTTCGCTTTCAGCGGAACAGCATAAGTCAGTCCGCGTTCCATACATTCTTCAATCGTATAACGGGGCGGATCGATGAAGTAATCAAGAAATTCCAGCATGAAAATATTCCTCGTATCAGTGATCGGGAAATTTTCCTTGAATACCTTGAACAAGCCTTCAATATTTCGCTTGTCGGGAGTAGTTTCCAGCTGGAAAAACTCTTTAAAAGACTGGATCTGTACTTCGAGAAGATCGGGTGTTTCAGCAAGGTGTTTAATCTTACCAAAATTGATCCTTGGTGTGAGCTTTGTGGAAGACATATGGTATATATCCTGTTTTAAATGTTCAAACGACAGTTCGCGGGAAAACAAAAAAATGCCTCGTGAATTCAATGAATTCCCAACGCATTGATTAATAGCATGTTATATTGTGCTGAATATTTATAGCTTAATTGATAATACAAACGGACGGCAAAGTTAAGGATTTTGTCTCAATTTTTGACATTCCGGAAATATTTCATTGACCGTTGATCATTGATTGCTGATCCTTGTTTTATTGCTTTGGCAGTTTGTTAACCGGTTAATGATCAATGAAATGAAAATGGAGAATAACTTTTAACAGTCATCCTCCATTTCTGCAATAATATCCTTGAAATTACTGAATTTCAACTTCAGCACCTGCTTCTTTCAATTTAGCAACCAGTCCTTCGGCGTCTGCCTTGCTAACACCTTCTTTAACTGGTTTCGGAGCGCCATCAACCAGATCCTTTGCTTCCTTCAGACCTAGACCTGTCAGATCTTTCACGATCTTGACAACGTTCAGTTTATTTGCACCGGCGGCTTTCAAAATAACTGTGAAAGCAGTTTTTTCCTCAGCAGCAGGAGCGGCACCACCGGCAGCAGGGCCAGCGACAGCAACAGCTGCAGCAGCAGGTTCGATACCGTATTCTTCTTTCAGAATCTTTGCAAGTTCATTAACTTCTTTTACAGTCAGTGATACCAACTGTTCAGCGAAAACTTTTAAATCTGCCATTTTGTTTGATTTTTTCCTCCTTCATGTTCGGCATTGCCTACTCCGGAGGATGGTTATTAAAAAAATTATTAATTATTAATGCTTAATTATTAATGAATTTATTAATCATTAATAATTATTCATTGATCATTATGCCTGCGCTCTTGCTTCCAGCGCCTGTACCAGGCCTGCTAATTTTGCACCCGCGTTTAATCCGCTGATAACATTCTTGGCAGGTGACTGTAACAATCCAATGATTTCTCCAATCAGGTCATGTTTGCTTTTCAGGGTTGTAAGTGTTTTCAATTGATTATCTCCTTCAAATACATCACCATCAATAAAAGCTGCTTTCAGCACAGGTTTTTCAAGATTTGAATCTTTCCTGAAACTGGAGATAATCAAAGCCGGCTCTTTTGCATTTTCCGAAAAAAGCAGGGCGGTAACACCGTTCAAAGAGTTAAACACGCCCGAATAACGGGACGAATCCAGATTTTCCAGGGCTTTCCTGATCAGAGTATTTTTCGCAACTTTCATTTCTACTTTTTTATTAAAGCAGATTCTGCGGAGTTTCCCAACCTGTTCAACCGAAAGGGATTCAGTATTCGTTACGTAGAAATTGTTGTATTGAGAGAATTTGCCTTTCAGCACTTCAATAACTTCGTTTTTTTGATCTTTGGTCATAACCTTTTTTTTAAAATATATTATTGAGCTGCAAAAGCGCGTGTATCAATTGAAATGGACGGACTCATAGTGGACGCCATAAACACACTCTTTACATAAGTACCTTTCGAAGTGGCAGGTTTTGCACGTATCACCGCATTAATAAGCTCCTGGCTATTCTGAGTGATTTTTTCAGGTGAAAAACTAACTCTTCCAATGGAAGCATGAATAATGCCGGCCTTGTCCACCTTAAAAGCAATTTTACCACCTTTCACTTCATTCACGGCGGCGGCGACATCGTTTGTTACGGTTCCTGTTTTCGGATTTGGCATCAGATTACGGGGACCTAAGACTTTACCCAGCTTTCCAATTTTTGGCATCACGGAAGGAGTGGCAATGACAACATCCACGTCAACCCATCCGCCTTCGATCTTTGTGATGTATTCGTCCAGCCCGACATAATCAGCGCCTGCAGCGGTTGCTGCAGCTTCCTTATCAGGAGTACATAATACCAGTACCCGTTTTGTTTTACCTGTTCCGTGTGGCAGGCTTACAGTTCCACGAACCGACTGATCTGCTTTTTTAGGATCAACTCCGAGACGGATATGCAGGTCCACTGAAGCATCAAACTTTGTAAGATTCACTTCCTTCACAAGAGAAGACGCATCTTTCAGCGTGTACGTTTTATTCTTGTCAACCTTTGCGGCAACAGATTTTCTTTTTTTTGAGATGGCCATATCATAATTTTTTTAAGTGTTCAGAATCAATTGTCCCATGGAGCTTTGCCTTCCACATTGACGCCCATGCTGCGTGCCGTTCCAGCTACCATCCGCATGGCGCTTTCAACAGTAAAGCAGTTCAGGTCCGGCATTTTATCTTTTGCAATAGCTTCTACCTGGGTCCAGTTGACCTTACCAACTTTGCTACGATTTGGTTCTTTGGATCCGCTCTGTAATTTGGCCGCTTCCAGGATCTGGACGGCAGCGGGCGGTGTTTTGATAATAAAATCGAAGGACTTGTCTGAGTACACGGTGATTAAAACAGGGAGAACTTTACCTATTTTATCCTGGGTTCTGGCATTAAACTGCTTGCAGAACTCCATAATATTAATACCCTTAGATCCTAACGCAGGTCCGATTGGGGGGGCCGGATTGGCCTGACCGCCTTTTACCTGCAACTTGACATAACCGGAAATTTGCTTTGCCATGTTTACATTTTTTGGTGTTAACGTGGCGCCTGAAGCGCCACTCCCAAACCATTTCAAAAAAAGAACTCTGTATTGGGGACGCAAAATTAGGGATTATTCCGGAATATCACAAAAGGAATTTGTAGGTTTTTGCCTAAAATCGCAATACTGCAATTGGCGAAAGATATTTCGTTAACAG
>DASXKM010000529.1:0-1646 GCA_036496825.1 Puia sp.
CGGCGATTTGCAAACTATTTACTTTTTCAGCAGCAATATATACACCGAGCAATACGGCAACGACCGGATTGACATAAGCGTATGTGCTCACCTGTGCGGGAGATCTGACTTCCATCAGCCAGACAAAGCAACTGTAGGCCAGAATCGAACCGAAAATGATCAAATATGTAATGGAATACCAGGCTCCGGCCGGGACCGCTGACAATTGAAAAGTTTTTAATTCACCCGAAATAACGGCGCCCACTAAAAAATAGATACCTGCAAAAAACATTTGCCAGCTGGTATTTACGGTTGCCGGGGCATCTGTTTTTTTATATTTCGCGAAGAGTGAACCAACCACCCAGGACATGGATCCGATAATCAATGCAAATAATGCAAAACGTTCATAGGGGTTTTGGTCTGTTTTATACGATGAAGAAATGTTGGGAAGAAACAATAAAAATATTCCTATCATTCCAAGGAACAGACCGGTCAGAATGGATTTGCTGTTGAAGTTTTCCCTCCAGTGTGGTTTGTCGTAAACCACATACCACAGCGGAGCGGCGGAAATGATGATGGCTACCCAGGCACTGCCTACGTATTGCTCAACGAATATCACCATACCGTTACCTATAAACAAAACCAAAAAGCCGCTGACAGCAGCCAGCCTGACCGATGCCCAATCCAGCAGGTTCTCTTTTTTCCAGACTGCCCAGATCATCATTAGGAGACCCGCTATGATAAAACGGATGGCTCCCAAAAGAAAAGGCGGGAAACCATGCAATGCGCGGCTGATAAAAAAATAGGTGGAACCCCAAACAATGTAAACGGTCAAAAAAGCCAGAACAACCTGGAGGGTGCCAGGGGTCCTGATCATATTATTGTTCATCTTCTTCTGTTTAAATGCGTTCCGGCAAGCGACAATCCAAAGTTAAAAGGAATTTTATTATTTTTGCTTACGAAATCGATGTTTTTATGAGCATATGCTTTCGAAAATAATCTAAATATCTAAAAATACCTTCCATATGGAACTTGATAAAACGAGCTGGTCTATTCTTGCCTGTTTGCAGGAAAATGCAAGGGCTTCTTTTGCTGACATTGGCAGAGAGGTCGGATTATCGGCACCTGCGGTTGCCGAACGCATCATCAAACTGGAAGAAGCAGGCATCATACAGGGTTATCGGATTGAAGTGGATTATGAAAAGACAGGGCATGCCTTAAAAGCATTTATTGCATTCACTGCGCATTCGGGGAAACTGCTTCCGTTTTTAAATTACATTGGTAAACTGGATGAAGTGGTGGAATGTCACCGGGTGACCGGCAATCATTGTATATTTCTGAAAGTGGTTGTTGAGAATTCCGGACATCTCCAGGAATTACTCGCCCGCATGATGGAATATGGTGAAACAACCACATCCATCATTCTTTCCAGTCCAATTACCCACCGGATTTTTACCAAACATGAAAATAAGCCTAAAGGAAAAGGTCAGGCTGCAAAGTCGCGCCAGGCATAAATGAGTACAAATCTAAATTCGTGACGCCTTCTTTCCGTAATACGTCTTCGTCAATAAAATGATTGCCGGTTGTTGACCTGGAGTCTCTGCCGAGAATAAGGGATGCAGCGTCTGCCATAATTTCCGGCTTACGACTTACCTGAAATATTTTTT
>DASXKM010000530.1:0-3995 GCA_036496825.1 Puia sp.
TCAAGTTTAACATTTAAGATTCCGAATACAAGAGGATTTAATATCCCCAATAATTTTCGTTTCGTACAAATGGTTGACGGAGTTGATATGCAATCGGCAACACTGGGTGTTCCCCTTGGCAACGCGATTGGTCCCACAGAGCTCGATATTGCGAGCGTGGAAATTACGCCGGGGGCAGCTTCTGCATTATATGGTATGAATGCCATCAATGGGATGGCTAATCTGATTACAAAAAGCCCTTTTATTTATCAGGGATTAAGCGTTTATCAGAACACAGGCGTAAATCATGTGGATGGTATTGATGATGCGCCCAGTATTTTAACGGAATCGGCTATCCGTTATGCAAAAGCATTCAATAATAAGTTTGCCTTCAAAGTGAACTTCGGATATATGCAGGGTGTTGACTGGCGATCAAATACCAGAACAGATCAGAACCCAAACTATTTACCAAGTGCAAACCCGGGATTTCGGGCGTTGAACGGACCCGGCAACAACACTGCTTACGACGGTTGGAATAAATACGGCGATGATGCCCTGGCCGGTAGTAACCTGATTTCACTGAGCGGTCTCAATATCGATGGTAAAGCAAATCAAACGCTTCGCATAGCACGTACCGGTTATTGGGAAAATGATCTGGCGAATCCAAAAGTCAGCAACCTGAAATTCGATGGACAATTGAATTGGCGTATTTCGGAACATGCTGAACTTTCTTATGGATATCGATATGGAACGATGGATGGCACATTTCAGAGAGGTAATAAAATCCGGCTGGATGGTTCTTCCGTGCAAAATCATCATATGCAATTAAAAGGAAGCAACTATGTCATCAGCGCTTACATGTCGATAGAAAATACCGGAAATTCCTATAATATTAAACCATTAGCGGATAATATGGATCTGCACACCGGTGGTGCTTCAGATACTAAGACACCCACCAGCTGGGGAACAAAATATAAAAATGCTTTACTCCGGTATGCGGCGGACAATGGTGGATCGCTGACGTCCGCAAACCTGGCTGCAGCCAGTCAGTATGCCAGGGCACAGGCAGATGCAAGTCGTGTACAACCCGGAACAGCGGCATTTAAATCACTGATGGATACAATTATCAATATCAACAACTGGGATATTAAAGCAGGCACAACACCCGATGCACCTGTAACAGGTGGCGCCGCACTTTGGCAGAGAAGCCGATTGTACAATGTGGACGGGCAATGGGATCTGACACAATACACAAAGTCCTTCAATTTACTGATAGGCGGAAATGCAAGGTTATATAATATCATTCCTGACGGCAATAATTTTGTGGATTTTTCCAGGCCGGTTGATCAGCGGAACAAAGAGTTGCCAAACGGAACTTTTGGTAGTCTGGTGTCATATAAAAATATCGGGGGATTTTTCCAGGTAACGAAAACCTTGTTTGAGGACAAACTTAAATTATGGGGATCCCTGCGTATTGACTATAATCCTTATTATAAACCAATCTGGACACCCAGACTGGCCGCTGTTTATACATTCAGGGAAAACCATAATTTCAGATTCACATTTCAGGAAGGTGATCGTTTCCCTGCCTTGTTTGAAGCACTTTCATTTGTGAACAATGGAAGGGTAAAAAGGGTTGGAAGTCTTCCTTTTATCAATGATGGACTGGGATATCTTCAAAACAGTTATACGCAACAATCGGTCATTGCCTTCAACGCGGCTGTGAGCGCACAGGGAAATACAGATGCGGCTGCACTCAAAAATCAGAACCTCTTACAGATTGCAAATCTTCCCGAAGCAACTCCCGAAAAAATTACTTCATTCGAATTCGGATATAAGTCCATTCTCCTCAATAATACGCTGGTTGTGGATCTGGATGCCTATGTCAATCAGTATAAAGGATTTTTGGGGCAGGTGCAGGTTTACGTTCCCAATGGAGTTGATGTGGGCACTGATGCTGGTGTCATAGCAATGCTTGACCGTAACCGGGATCCGACTACCGCATCCGGGGGTAATTCAGCCAGTCTGGGACAGAGCCGCTACCGCGTTTACACCAACGCAATCAGTACATATTATAACTGGGGTTCCGCGCTGGCCGTTACCTACAATTTTTACAAAGCCTATACGCTCAATGGCAATATCAATTTCAATAATATGAAGGCGAGTAACCCGAATGATATATTCGTAACCGGATTTAATACCCCTCAGTGGAATACCGCCCTCTCCTTTGGTAACCCGCAAGTGGCCAAAAACACAGGATTCAATATTACCTGGAGATGGCAGGATTCATTTCTATGGCAAAGTCCGCTGGTGAATGGTACAGTCCCTGCGGTTAACGTGCTGGACGCCCAGGTAAATTACCGGTTTGTAAAACAGCATACAATGATCAAGCTGGGTGGGTCCAATCTGTTGGATCACAGATATATCCAATATGCGGGTGGTCCGACCCTGGGTGCCATTTATTATGTTGCTGTTACTGTTGACGGCCTTCTGCAGTAACGCGTAGGGCGTAAGGCGGAAGGCTCAAGGCTTAAAGCGTAGGGCGGAAGCCTTATGGCGATGAACTCAAGACTAAAGGCTGTTCTGCGGGAAGTCTGAAGTTGAAAGGATGAAGCTGGAAGAATGTGACTTTGGGCTTGCCTTGAGCCTTAAGCCTTACGCCTTTCGCCTTGAGCCTTACGCCTTGAGCCCTACGCCTTACGCCCTACGCCCTAAGCATATTACCCGATTTGTTTAATATTTAAACTTTTCGATTATCTTTGTGTTGTTACAGAGTAATAACGCATGAAAAAAAGAATGTTCCCAATTTGCTGTTGTTGTTGTACTGCAAACCGGATAAACCGGGTGGGGAAAATTCTTATATAGAAGAAGGAAAAAAAATCATAAACTATACAAGGCTCCACTCAATGTGGGGCCTTTTTTATTTTAAATATGCATCATTCAACCATCATTGCGACGCCCGGCATGGCAGAAAAATTAACAGATCTGCGATCCCGGATCGGGCATACTCCCCTAATCAGTTTTCCGAACATTTTTCGGAAAAAAAATGTATTACTTCTTGCTAAACAGGAGTGGCAACAGCTGTCAGGCAGTGTGAAAGCAAGGGCCGCTTATGCAATTTTCCGGGACGCAATTGAAAAGAAACAACTGCATGCCGGGAAGATCCTGCTCGATGCCACCAGCGGAAATACCGGAATTGCCTATGCACAAATTGGTAAAATACTGGGTATCCGGGTTGCCCTTTGCCTCCCTGAAAATGCTTCTGTCGAAAGAAAAGAAATATTGCAGTCACTCGGTGCTGAACTCATACTGACTTCCCGGTTCGAAGGGACCGACGGCGCCCAGGAAGTAGCCCGCAGCATGGCAGAACATACACCCGAACTTTATTTTTACGCGGATCAGTATAAAAATGAAAATAACTGGAAGGCACATTATCACGGTACTGCAGTCGAAATACTGAATGACGTTCCCGACATCACGCATTTTGTCACCGGACTGGGGACTACGGGTAGTTTCGTTGGAACATCCAGGAGACTAAAAAAAGAGAAGCCATCTGTGAGACTGATATCGCTGGAACCCGATAATCCACTTCACGGACTTGAAGGTTGGAAATATTTGGAAACAGCTATCGTACCGGGCATTTATGATCCCTGGATTGCGGATGAGAATTTAGCAATCGATACGGAAGAAGCCTATCAGATGATGGTGACGGTAAAAGAAAAAGAAGGTTTGATTTTAAGTCCTTCATCAGCAGCAAACCTGGTTGGCGCCATACGGGTGGCATCAGAAATTGAAAGCGGAGTGGTGGTCACGCTGCTTCCTGACAATGGAGACAAATATGGAGAACTGATCAATAAATTATTCAAATGATAGTCACTGAATCCGGCCCGCTTGCTGAAATGAAGGCTGATGCCCTGACCACTTTTCCGGATGAATGCTGTGGTTTTTTGTATGGTTCGGAACAAAGCGACAGCCGCGTGATTACAAAAATTTTGGAAGTGAATAATTCAAAATCC
>DASXKM010000531.1:0-4425 GCA_036496825.1 Puia sp.
GTCGGTCGCGTCTCCTCCCTTGAAAGTTGATTGATACGCACCGGGGGACACCGGAAAAAGATTCCCGTTTTTTATGGGCTCCGAGTCTAATGTTATACTGCCGGAATAAAAACTGCCACTTTCATCGTATGTGGCTGTATAGCCCCAGTTATCGGAGTGTGAACCTGTAAAGGTTGAAAATATAAGGGTGGGGTCAATGATCAGCGTAGCTGACGGAGAATAATTACTGATATGAAATCGTACTGTACTATCGGGTCCTGCCATGTAGCCGCATTCTATATCCTTATTGCCATCTTTTGAAAACTGATAAGTGCGCGGGATCATTTCCTTTACATCTCCCACCGAAGTATGAATGGTAACCTGTCCGGCTTTTACAATCAGTTTGTCGGCACCCCTGTATTTCATCACGATATTATCCGGATTACCACCCGGGTGCACCACCAGATCGTATTTCAACTGATTGTTCTCTGTATAATACCGCAGATCGATATTGGGATAAATATTTTTATACGTGACCGCCTGATAAATCCTGCAACCGGACTTCCAGCGCGAAGGATCGTTTCCGATAAAATAATTATTATAAGTGTCCAGGCCTTTATCACCCTGGATTTCCACCTGTTCCGAGCTGTTCAGAAACTCAACCTGGTATACATGGGAATGCATGGTCAGGCTGATAGAGGAACTGTTGGGATTTGATGTGGGGCCGCCCGGATTTGCCGGACCTTCGCCGGGATTTGACTGAACCGGCGGCAGTGAGGCGGCAAGGTCGGATGTGGCAGATGATTTGGCCGTTGTTGAATTTGTTTGAGACTGACTGGAAGATTTGCTGCCGGAAGGAATACCATGCATTGAATTCCTTAATGCCTGCATATCTGAAGGACTCTGCATTAAAATTGAAAACCCATGTTTTTGAAGATAGAATGTGGTGTTCGGCATATTGGCCCTGAACCGGATGGTATTATCCCACTGACCTTTGTTTTCAATAAATTCCAGGTTACCGATCTCCGATTGTGCATAGAGTCCGGATAAGCTGATCATCAGAAAAGCAAAAATTAAGACAAACTTCTTTTTCAATTGCTGGAATTTGAATTCATTATTAAGAAATCCGGCTCCAGGGTGTTTTACCTTTTTCCTCTTTTAATTGTTGGCGCAAAAGGTTGTTTTCAGGGTGATCCAGTTCGGGATCCTTGTTCAAAATCTCCTGTGCTTCCTGCACGGCCAATTGCAGTATGTCGCGGTCACGCACGATATCAGCCAGTTTAAAATCCAGTAAACCACTTTGACGGGTACCTGCAATATCTCCCGGACCTCTAATCTCCATATCTTTTTCGGCAATTCGGAATCCATCGGAAGTTTCGCACATAATCTTCATTCTTTCCCTGGCTTCAGCACCCAGTTTATTGCCGGCTAACAGGATGCAGAAACTCTGGTCGGCCCCTCTGCCAACACGACCACGTAACTGGTGAAGCTGGGAGAGTCCGAATTTTTCAGCACTTTCAATTAACATAACTGTTGCGTTGGAAACGTGTACGCCCACTTCAATAACGGTGGTTGCTACCATAATCTGAGTATCGCCCGAAACAAATCTTTTCATGTTCGTTTCCCTGACTGCTGCTTTTTGTCTGCCATGAACCATACTGATATAATATGCAGGTTCGGGAAACCAGGCTTTCACGTTTTCATACCCTTTCATCAGGTTTTCATAGTCGAGCTTTTCAGATTCCTCTATCAGGGGGAAGATGATATAGGCCTGCCTCCCTTTTTTTATCTCAACCTTGATGAAATCCATCACTTTAGGCCTGTCATATTCATAACGCTTTACCGTTCTGACGGGTTGCCTTCCGGGCGGCAACTCATCAATTACACTGTAGTCAAGATCGTTATATGCTGTCATAGCCAGGGTGCGGGGAATTGGCGTTGCCGTCATGACAAGCACATGGGGTGGCAAGAAGGCTTTTTTCCAAATTCTCGCCCGCTGGGCCACTCCAAAACGATGTTGCTCATCTATCACGGCCAGTCCCAGATTTTTAAATATGACCGGATCCTCCAGGAGGGCATGGGTTCCGATCAGAATATTTACAGAACCACCGGCAAGTTCTTCCAGGATCTTTCTCCGGGCGGCTGACTTAACCGATCCCGTGAGCAGTTTTACGGAAACCGGCAGATCTTTCAACATTTCCTGGAAGCTGATGAAATGCTGATTACTCAGGATCTCCGTGGGTGCTATCAGGCAGCTTTGATAGCCGTTATCGGCTGCCAGGAGCATGATCAGAAGAGCAACCATGGTTTTTCCGCTGCCCACATCACCCTGTAATAGCCGGTTCATCTGATGCCCGGTAGCCGTATCCTGACGGATCTCACGTATAACTCTCTTTTGGGCCCCCGTGAGTTCGAATGGGAGGGATTTTTTATAAAAATCGTTGAAAAGTCGGCCGACCTGACTGAAAATGACGCCCCGCGATTGTTTCTGGCGTTGTGTTTTGATCATCCGGGTCCTTACCTGGTTGAAAAATAATTCTTCAAACTTCAGACGGAATAAGGCACGCTGGTAAGCCTGCGGTGTGGCCGGAAAATGAATGGATTGAAACGCTTCATAACGGGTGATCAGCCTGGATTTTTCGAGGGTGGCTGCAGGTATAAACTCCGGTATATCCCTTTCCCTTATCTGGGAAAGCAGCTGTTGGGTTAATTTGGCGATCTGCCGGCCGCCGAGTGATCTGGCTTTGAGTTTTTCCGTACTGGGATAGATGGGCTGTAATGGCAGACTATCTCCCCTGATATCATCAAAGGCTTCCATTTCAGGATGGGTTAGTTGTATTGAACCGTTATAAAATCCAACCCGCCCAAAAACCCGGTACCTGAACCCGGGGTTTAGATTTTTCTCCATCCATGATATTCCCTGGAACCAAACCAGCTGAAGAACACCGGTTGCATCTTTGATTGTGGACACGAGTCTTTTCGAACTTCCGGTTCCTAAAATCTGAAATGAACCCAGGAAGCCTGCCACCTGAACAAAATCAGTAGCCGGAGAAATGTCTGCGATGGATGTAATCTGGGATTTATCCAGATGACGGTAGGGATACAATTCGAGCAGATCACGAAACGTGTCAATGCCAAGTTCTTTGCGCAATAAAATCGCGCGCTGCGGACCTACACCTTTCAGGTACTCAATCGGGCTTGATAATATCTCCGCGGAATTCCTGTTCATGTAGGAGAACAAATTTAATCCAATTCTGGTTTCCCCTGTCATACTCATATTGCAGAAAACAGATTATGGTTGTATATTGAAGTCAGTTTTTCCTGAATGAAATATTACCTACAGTTGTTAAGACCCAGGGACTGGGCAAAAAATCTTTTCTTAATTGTTCCCTCCTTTTTTGCCGGTCAGTTTTTTGTCCGTTTCCACTTCTTTCATTTAATGGAAGGAATTGTTTCATTTTGTTTTATCGCATCGGCCATATATATCATCAATGACTACCGGGATATTGAAGATGACAGAAAACATCCGGTGAAATGCCATCGTCCGCTGGCTTCGGGAACAGTGAAAAAACCGGTCGCGGTTGGTATCTGCATCGGACTGATTTTAATGGGATCCGTATTGGGCTGGATGGCAGATTCTCATTATCAGTTTCTGTTTATACTCGCCCTTTATTTTTTTATAAACCTGTTTTATTCATTCGGGCTCAAAAATTTTGCCATCCTCGATATCCTCATGCTTTCTTCAGGTTTTGTACTGAGGGTAAAAGGAGGGGCCATCATTTCCCGGGTCGAAGCTTCGGAATGGCTGATCATTATGACATTTCTTTTATCTCTTTTTATGGCTATCGCCAAACGACGGGACGATCTGCTGCTGAAACTAACAACGGGAACGGACATGCGAAAATCGATGCGGGGTTATAATCTTGATTTTCTGAATACGATGCTCGGGTTATCCAGCGCCATCGTGATCGTTGCATATATCAATTATACGGTCTCACCGGTAACCGTGGAGCGGCTGGGCACCCATCGCCTGTATTATTCCAGTCTTTTTGTTATTGCCGGGCTGTTGCGTTATCTGCAGATCACTTTTGTACTGAAAAAATCAGGATCACCAACGGAAATCCTGTATAAAGATCACTTTATACAGATCACCCTGGCTTTATGGATAATCAGCATCTATGTAATATTATATTTAAGGGATATTACCATCTTCTCCAGTTAGAATTGCGTATAAATAATATGTATTTGTTCGTCGGTGACAGCAGTTGAGGATTCCGGTTTAAATGATAGAACGTGAATGGCAAAAAAGTAGCATTTTTTGATTTTGATGGCACCATCACATCCGGTGACAGTTTGCCGGAAATTATAAAATTCATAAAAGGCAGAACCGCTTTTTATTTCGGATTGATATTGAATATCCACTGGTTCGCTGCCTGGCAGTTCAAT
>DASXKM010000532.1:0-2895 GCA_036496825.1 Puia sp.
CAAAAGCGGTCATTCGCGGTGACCAGGTTGAAGTGAGTGCTGATTCGGTATCAAATCCGGTCGCCGTCAGATACGGATGGAGTAATGCTCCCCTTGATATTAGCCTTTACAATGTTGAAGGATTTCCGGCTTCGCCGTTCAGAACTGACGACTGGCCCGGAGTAACAGACAGGGCCGGATTTTATAAACCATTCTAGGCTTTACGCCTTGCCCTTACGCCTTAGTTCTTCACCGTTTAAACGCTTCTTTCCCATTCACAACCGTAACAAGAACTTTTGTATTGCGGATGTTTTCCGGTGCGATGCTAAAGAGATCTTCCGATAAAATAGTAAAATCGGCCAGCAGGCCGGCTTTCAATTTGCCCGTCTTCGTTTCCTGAAATCCTGCCCAGGCATTATTTACTGTATAACAACGCAGCGCCTGTTCAACTGAAATCTTCTGTTCAGGAAACCATCCGCCAGGATTTTTATCATCCAGTGTACGTCTGGTTACCGCTGCATAAATTCCGGCGATCGGATCGAGCGGGGCTACAGGCCAGTCCGACCCAAACGTCAGGTTTGCATTTGTTTCCAGCAGGGATTTAAAAACATAAGTTCTTTTAAGTCTTGCTGAATCCAGTCTTTTCGCAGCCCATTTTCCATCATCAATAGCATGATATGGTTGCATGGAGGGGATAACTTTCAGTCGGGCAAACTGTTCAATCGCATCGGCCGTGAGATGTTGCGCATGTTCAATTCGAAAACGTCGGTCTTTATCAGGGTGAAGTTTTTCTGCTTCTGCGTATACGCTCATAATCCAGTCATTGGCATGGTCACCGATGGCATGGCAGGCTACTTGTAAACCGGCGGAGTCTGCTGCCAGAACCCATTTTCTTAACAGATTGGTATCGGTAACCTGCAGACCTGTTGAACCCGGGGCGTCAAGGTAAGGTTGATAAAACCAGGCCGTCGTAGAACCAAGAGAGCCATCTACAAATCCTTTAAGACCGCCCCAGCGTAATAAATCGTTACCCCGGCCATTTATTTTTATAAAAGAGTCAAGCTTTGCCCAACTGCTGAGAGCAACAAAAGAATATATCCGGATGGGTAATTTGCCGGCTTCTTCCGCCCTTCGATAAGTTGCCATATCAATCCATCCGCCATAAGTTCCCATATCATGTACCTGCGTAAACCCATGTGATAATGCATGAGAAGCAGCACGGTTCAGACTTTCATCAAGTTCCCTGTCCGTTTGATTTGGAATTACTTTGTATACCAGGTTGGTCGCTTCGTCGCGAAGAATACCGGTGGGCTCTCCGGTTTTTGGATCTTTCACGATTTCTCCGCCGGGTGGATTAATGGTGTTTTTGGAAATACCGGCCATTTTCAATGCGATTGTATTGGCAAGCCCCATATGACCATCATACCGGCTGACAAAAACCGGGTGTTCACCACTGATACTATCAATCCACGTTGCACTCGGAAGTTCGCCACCCCAGGCTTCATGATCCCAGTTTCCGCCCCTGATCCAACTATTGCCTTTTGCAGAATCTGTATAGTGACGAAAAGCAGCTATGAAACCCGCTTTCGAGTTTGCTTCCCGAAGGTCAATATTGGCGAGATAATAACCGCCATCCAGAAAATGCACGTGGTTATCTATAAATCCCGGCACCAGCATTTTGCCGTCCAGGTCAACAAGTGTTGTATGTCCATCTGCAAACGGGTGAAAATCGTTCCCAACATATACTATTAGTGAATCTTTGATAGCAATCGCTTCTGAAACCGGGTTTGCTGAATCGCCTGTCCATATTCTCGCATTGAAATAAATTCTGTCTGCTGCCGGATGTTGATTGCAGGATGAAAAAATGATAATACATAAAATAAAAAATGGCAGATAATTTTTCATACAGGGAAATTATATAACTAATATAGGACTTTCAGGTAACGGGACACGGCAAACTTTAAATCTTTATCTTGATCACAAAAACTCATGAAACCTGATATTATCCCGATGCTGACCTATGAAAACGGAGTAGCAGCCATGGACTGGCTTTGTCGCGTATTTGGATTTAAAGAAAAAACCAAATGGCTGGATAATGAAGGAAACTTAAGCCATGGAGAGATCTGCATGGGTGAAGGTATAATCATGTTGGCAGATGGAACGAACGACTACCAGTCGCCCTTGCATCACCGGCAGAACTGTAGCCAGGCAGCAAAATGGTATACAGTTCCCTATATTATTAATGGCGTGCTGGTGTACGTTGAAAACGTGCAGACACATTTTGAAAATTCAAAGGAGCTGGGTGCGGGGATATTGTCTGATCTGGAATTTGGTGAATCTGGCGCCAGATATCGTGCGGAGGATCTGGAAGGACAAAGATGGATGTTTATCCAAAAAATTTGACGTTAAGATTTTTTACGCCTTACGCCTTAAGCTAAAAAGCGTTTTTTGCAGATTGATCGATTTTTATATAACTTCATTCGATAACGATTTGCAGCTGTTCCGGCTGCTTTTTCTATTTTTACAAGTCAATCCATTATATGATTCCCGAGGGCTTAATAGATTTATACAGAGGATCTCCGGGTTTTTGGGATGAGATGGGAAACGGCCCCGATTTTCGTGAACCATATCTCCAGGTCGTTCATGCATTGAAGCAATTGGATGTAAATAGCCTGCAGCTGAAAGAAAAACTGGCCAGTGATTTATTCATGAACCAGGGCATTACATTCACAGTGTATAATGATAATGCGGGCATTGAGAGAATATTTCCTTTCGATATCATTCCCCGGATCCTGACAGGTTCTGAATGGGAAAAAATTGAAGATGGATTAAAGCAACGGCTCCGCGCATTGAATCTTTTCCTCAAAGACATTTATTCAGAACAGAATATACTGCACGACAAAATAATTCCGGCTG
>DASXKM010000533.1:0-2935 GCA_036496825.1 Puia sp.
GCTTTCTGAAAATCCATTTATCTTTTTCCTCAACGGACATAAACCATTCAAAACTTCCAACCTGCAGTCGGTGAATCTGTCGCCCGATCCTGTAAGTCCCTCTTTCAGGGTTTCTGTCAATAAAAACAATGTTGAAATCAAGGCGTATACCCGCATCACCGGACAGGCGATTGATCTCACACAAAATAAATGTGGCAGCCAGGTCATACTTTTTATAAATAATTGCCTCTACCTCTGGAACAAACCGGAGGATATAGCAGTCATTTCAAAATTTACAGATGGCCGGATGACCATTTCCAAATCGGATTGGCCCGAACAGCTTCGGAATTTTGTAATCCCGCTTCAGAAGGAATATCATGTTGAATTTGAAAATGATCTGATCCGCGAGGTAAAGAGCGGGGATCCGGAACGAAAAGTACTTCTTCAGGAAAAAGGCGATTACCTTTTGTTCCAGCCTGTTTTTTCATATAAAGGATTTGAAACAACGTCCATCGGGAAAGATCAGCTGCTGGTACCTGATGGTGATAAAGTGCTGCTGATCCAGCGTAATAAGGAAAAAGAAACCGCTTTCATAACTCAACTTCAGTCACTGCATTCGCAGTTTATACAGCCTCATGGCTCATCCGGTCTGGCTTTACGCGGGAACGATGTATTGAAGAATAACTGGTTTTTCCTTTTTATGGATGCCATGCAGGAAATGAAAGTAACCGTCCATGGGTTTGAAGCATTGAAAAATTTCCGCTTTAATACGTCCCGTCCTCAGACGAAAATTCATATCAGCAGTAGTACCGACTGGTTTGACGCCCGGGTGGATATCATATTTGGCGACCAGAAAGTGTCGATTGCTGATGTAAAAAAAGCGCTTGCGAACAAACAACAATTTGTTCCGCTGACGGACGGCACACTGGGCGTTTTGCCGGATGAATGGGTGAAAAGGTACGCACTGCTCTTTCGTGTGGGCGAAGGAAAAAGCAACGAACTCCGTCTTTCGCGCTATCACCTGAGCGTTATTGATGAACTATATGAAAACCGGAATGAAGAAGAGCTGATCATCCATCTGGAGAAGAAATATGAACAGCTCAAGGAATTCAAAAAAATCAAGGAAATTGATCCGCCGGCCCATCTGCTGCACACGCTGCGACCTTATCAGATCCACGGATTTCACTGGCTTAATTATCTGCATGAAGTAAACTGGGGCGGTATCCTCGCCGATGACATGGGGTTGGGTAAAACCATCCAGGCACTTTCTTTCCTTCACCATTATAAAGAACATTACGGCCATCTCCGCGCGCTGGTCGTATGTCCAACCACCCTGATTTTCAACTGGGAAAATGAAATTAAGAAATTCGCGCCGGGACTGACTTACCGCATTCACCATGGAGGCGAGCGATTGAGAAATAAAGAAGCATTAAACGATTTTGAAGTCATCATCACGACCTATGGTACGCTTCGAAGTGATATCAAACTGCTCATGGATATGCCTTTGGATTATGTTGTGCTCGACGAATCCCAGGCCATAAAGAATCCTGCGAGCAAAGTGACAAAAGCGGCCTGCCTGCTCCGGGCAAAACATCGCCTCTGTATGAGTGGTACACCCCTTCAGAATAACACATTCGACATCTTCGCACAAATGAACTTTCTCAATCCGGGGATGCTGGGAAGTATCGAGTTTTTCCGGCAGGAGTTTGCGATACCGATTGATAAATTTGGTGAGCCCGACCGGAAGGATCACCTTAGAAAACTACTGTTCCCTTTTATCCTTCGCAGAACAAAAGAACAGGTTGCAAAAGACCTTCCGGATAAAACAGAAACGATCCTGTTTTGTGAAATGGAAGAAGAACAACGTAAAGTATATGATGCTTACCGGAATGATTACAGGGATAAAATCCTGGGTACCATTGAATCCCAGGGCATCCAGAAATCGCAATTAACCATTTTGCAGGGTCTGATGAAACTCCGCCAGATATGTGATTCCCCGGCAATATTGAATGAAACCGACAAATATCCCAACCATTCTATCAAACTTGATGAACTGGCAAGGGAAATTTCTGAAAATATCGGTAACCATAAAGCCCTGGTCTTCTCCCAGTTTTTGGGCATGCTCGCCCTGATCCGGGACAAACTCATTGAACTCGAAATTCCTTTTGCATATTTCGACGGAAGTACGACGGCAACGGACCGCGAAAAAGCCATTCGCGAATTCCAGGATAACGACAGTTGTCGCGTATTCCTGATCTCGCTCAAAGCCGGCGGTGTGGGTCTTAACCTGACGGCGGCGGACTATGTCTACATTGTGGATCCCTGGTGGAACCCCGCTGTCGAACAGCAGGCTATCGACCGGACGCACCGTATCGGGCAAACCAAGAATATCTTCGCCTACCGAATGATCTGTAAAGACAGTATTGAAGATAAAATCCTTCAACTTCAGGACCGCAAGCGTCTGTTGGCAAAGGACCTGATCGCCGATGACGATGGATTTGTGAAGAGCTTGTCCCGCGAAGATGTAGAATATCTGTTTAGTTAAGCATAAAGCTGAAGGCAAAACACCAAAAACCTATTGCCAAAAAGTTAACCCAAATCATTTTGGAAATCCGCTTTATTGCCTAAAACTGACCGTTTCATTCGCCCCGGAAGACCGTATTTTTCCTATTGCATCTCTCTGTTTTTTGTTATATTTTGGTTCCCAAATCCAAAGCTATGAGAAGCACATTGATAACTCTTGCCCTGTTGCTGAATGCAACGTGGCTTTTCTCACAGGACGATGTTTTTTCCAACAAGACAAATGTTGCGCTGGAAAAAGTAATCCGCGATTTTCCAAACCGTTTTCATAATATTCGTGGCGATATGATCGCCCAGCACGCACAGGTGGTCGAGTACAAGTCAACCATTTCTGTTCCTGGCGCCAGTTACTGCAGTATCCGGAAGTTCAATGTGG
>DASXKM010000534.1:0-6372 GCA_036496825.1 Puia sp.
TGATGGATTACCGGAAACATATTGAAGCCGGTTCCATGCTGAACACACCTCCGGTGTTTGCCATTTATGTCTGTCTCCTTACTTTACGCTGGCTGAAAAAAATCGGGGGCGTGGGAGCAATTGAAAAAATAAACAGAGCGAAAGCCGATCTTCTTTATAAAACGCTGGATGAGAAACAGGGATTTAATCCGACAGTCGCAAAAGAAGACAGAAGCAGGATGAATGTCGTGTTCCTTATCAGCGACCCGTTGCTTGAAAAAAAATTTCTCGAAACCTGTAAAGAACAACAAATGATCGGCGTAAAAGGTCATCGGAGTGTTGGCGGATATCGGGTTTCACTCTATAATGCCCTTCCGCTTGAAAGTGTAAAAGCATTGAGCGAACTTATCTATCAACTTTAATTTATCTATGGCTATTATTTCCGCTTTTCGCGCCCTGAGACCCGCAAAGGAATTGGCTCCCAGGGTTGCTTCTCTTCCATATGATGTTTTAAGCAGCTCCGAAGCAAGAGTCGTCGCTGAAAACAATCCGTATTCATTTCTGCATATCACAAAAGCCGAAATTGATCTTCCCGAGGGAACGGATGTTCATAGCGACAGAGTATATCACAAGGCAGCCGATAATCTGTTCATCTTTCAGGATAATAAAATACTTGTCAGAGATGAAAAACCTTGTTTTTATATTTATGAATTAAATATGGCCGGAAGAAAGCAGACGGGCCTGGTTTGCGCAAGTGCTGTCGCAGATTATGAAAATAATATTATAAAAAAGCACGAGCTGACACGTCCCGAAAAAGAACTGGACCGGATCAACCATATGCGCATCACCGGAGCCCAGACCGGCAATGTATTCCTGGCGTATAAATCAAACGTTACACTGAGCGACCTGATCAGCAACTGGAAAGACGCAAATGAAGCCGCCGGCGATTTTGTTGCTGAAGATGGAGTGGGCCACAGGGTGTGGGTGGTTCATGAACCCCAAACAATACATGAAATCACAAAAATTTTTGAAAAGCAAATCCCCTGTACTTATATCGCCGACGGGCATCATCGTGCAGCCTCTGCAGCGAAAGTTAAGAATGCGATGGGAAAAGATGCAACGACGGAAGCATCTTATTTCTTAACAACCCTTTTCCCAAACGATGAATTGCACATCATGGACTATAATCGTCTGGTGAAAGACCTCAACGGACTGAATACAGACAGTTTTCTTGAAAAACTTAACAAGAATTTCAAAGTAAAAAAAGTAAATGCCCCCTATTCACCCGGTCTCTTACATAACTTCGGGATGTATCTGGAGCGCAACTGGTATCATCTGGAAGCGAAGAAGGATAGTTTTCCAAACGACCCTATCGGTATTCTGGATGTGAGCATTCTGCAGGAAAATATACTTTCACAATTGCTCGGCATACGGGATCCTCGTACGGATAACAGGATCGATTTCGTAGGAGGCATCCGGGGTTTAAAAGAACTTGAAAAAAGAGTGGATAGCGGACAGATGAAAGTAGCCTTCAGCCTTTACCCGGTCAGCATGGAACAATTATTTGATATTGCAGACAGCGGTCAGATAATGCCACCTAAATCCACCTGGTTTGAACCCAAGTTACGCGACGGTCTGTTTACACATCTGATCAGATAAGCAGTATTTTTGACTACAATTATTCCGGCCATGGGCCGTTTCATAAAGCAGGCCTATATTCAATACATGAAAAGACTTTTGTTTCTCATTGGATTCATTCTCTCGCTGAACAATAGTTTTGCCCAACAGGCGGATTCACTGCACCGGATTGCCAAACAGTTTATGCGGACCGGCGATTACCCCAATGCCATTATCGTTCTGACAAACGCATTGAAAAATGATCCCGGGAATATCGAAATACAAAAAGATCTGACTTTCACTTACTACCTGCAGAGAAATTACAGTGCCGCTGTTGAATCCGGAAGAAAACTGATTGAACGCAATGACGCTGACGAGCAATGTTACCAGATTCTCGGGATGGCCTACAAAGCCATCAACGAAAAAAAACAGGCTGATAAAATGTACAAGCGGGGAATTAAAAAATTTCCAAGCAGTGGCGAATTGTATAATGAATACGGTGAGATGCTTTGGGTGGAAAAAGATGCAGAAGCCATTCATTTCTGGGAAAAAGGAATCGAAGTGGACCCCAACTATTCTTCAAATTATTACAACGCTGCCAGGTTCTATTATTATACGTACGACAAAGTCTGGTGCCTGATTTACGGAGAGATATTTATCAATATGGAGAGTTACAGTAAGCGGACCCCCGAGATAAAATCCTTACTGGTAGACGGATACAAGAAATTATTTACCGATCTGAAATCGCCCAAATCAGTATCCAAAAATCCATTCGAAAATGCCTATCTGTCGGTGATGGCGGACCAGAGCCCGTCAGTAAACCTCGGCGTAACTACTGAATCCCTGAATATCTTAAGAAGTAAATTTATACTGGAATGGTTTGAGAAATTTGGAGATAAATATCCGTTCAGGCTTTTTGAGTACCAGCGTCAGCTCCTCAAAGAAGGACTTTTTGACGCATACGACCAATGGGCATTCGGTGCAGCCATGGGCCTGTCCGCTTTCCAGGGCTGGACCGCACAGCATACCGATGAATATAACCGCTTTATAAATTTTCAGAAAGGGCGTATATTCAAAATACCGGCCGGACAGAATTATCGTAATCTGAATACCAAATAGTCATCATGAGCAAGCCTGAACGATTGTTTGATTGCATCGCCTACCAATTGGAAAAATTTCCCAAGCCTGATATGCTGGCTGGAAAGGAAAATGGCGCATGGAGAAAATACAGCACACAGGAAGTATCCGAA
Source organism: Puia sp. (assembly GCA_036496825.1). GTDB lineage: Bacteria > Bacteroidota > Bacteroidia > Chitinophagales > Chitinophagaceae > Puia. Next base: position 2,847 of record DASXKM010000534.1, read on the forward strand.
ATGGTTGACGCACTGGCCCGCGGCCTGATGAAAATCGGCGTTTCGGGAAATGATATGACTGTTGAAAATCAGGACAAAATAGGCATCATATCTGGCAACAGGCCTGAGTGGCTTATTACGGATTTAGCGGTACAAAAGCTGGGTGCTGTCCTCGTTCCCGTTTATCCCACGACCAATACCCATGAGATAGAATTTATTTTCAGGGATGCCTCTGTAAAATATGTTTTTGTAAGTAATATTGATTTACTGGAAAAAGTCAACAGTATAAGGCCAAATCTTCCCGGTATTCAAAATATTTATTCCTTCGATCAGATACCAAATGTCGACCATTGGACTTCACTTCATGAGCCGGTCACTGAGTCGAATAAAGAAGCGTTGAACGCGATCAGTAAAACCATCGAAAGAAAACATCTCGCCACATTAATTTATACTTCGGGCACCACCGGTACTCCCAAAGGCGTGATGCTGACACATAATAATATTCTGAGCAATGTGATGTTTTCCAAGGAAAGTTTTCCATTTGAGGACCGGCCAGATTATAAAGTGCTCAGCTTTTTGCCTCTGAACCATATCTTCGAAAAGATGGTAAGCTATATATACCTGTTCAGCGGAAACAGTATTTATTATGCTGAAAGTATGGAAACGATCGTCGCCAATTTACAGGAAGTAAAACCTGATCTCTTTACAACCGTTCCCCGCCTGCTTGAAAAGGTATATGAAAGAATCATGGCAAAGGGAGCAGAATTGAAAGGATTTAAAAGAAGTCTGTTTTTCTGGGCTGTCGAACTCGGGAAAAAATATGATAATAATAAAAATCAGGGACTTTGGTACAATCTGCAACTTGCGCTGGCAAATAAACTCATCTTCAATAAATGGCGTGAAGCCCTTGGAAATAATATTAAGTACATCATTACCGGTGGTGCTGCCTGTCAGGAAAGGCTCTTACGTATTTTTAACGGTGCGCGCATACCCGTTTATGAAGGGTATGGTCCCACGGAAAACTCACCGGTTATATCAGTGAACCGGCGCGGTCCGGGACTAAATCGACTTGGAACCGTGGGTCCTATTTTAAAAGGTGTGGAATTTAAATTGGAAGCCGATGGAGAAATCTGTGTGGCAGGACCTTCGGTGATGAAAGGCTATTTCAAACGCCCTGACCTGACAGCAGAAACCATTATAGACGGATGGCTTCATACCGGCGATATCGGCGTCCTGGAAGATGGAAAATTTTTGAGGATCACAGACCGGAAAAAAGAATTGTTCAAAACCAGTGGCGGTAAATATGTTGCTCCATCCGCCATCGAAAATAAACTCAAGGAATCCCGATTCATAGAACAGGTGGTAGTCGTAGGGGCTGAAAGGAAATTTGTAGGCGCACTGGTGATGCCGGCATTCGCTCAGCTGACCGAATGGTGCAAACAACACAATTACGATACTTCCTCCCATGAAGCAATGATCCAAAATCCCGAAGTCAAAAAATTTTACAGAACATTAATTGACGAATACAATCAGCAGTTTAATCACGTGGAACAAATCAAAAAATTTGAACTGCTGGCTGTTGAATGGAGTGTCGAATCAGGTGAACTGACACCCAAATTAAATTTCAAACGAAAAGTAGTTCTTGAGAAATACAAATCCTATATAGATAAAATTTACTCCTGACCCGTGCTCTTTTCAATGCTCCGTTATGACCGAAGAAAGCAAGAGACTACAAGATCCGGCCTGGAGAAACTGGGGGCCTTATCTCAGTGAACGTCAGTGGGGTACCGTTCGGGAGGATTATAGCGCTGATGGATCTGCCTGGGAATTTACTTCACACGAAATGGCCCGGAGTAAAGCCTGGCGTTGGGGAGAAGACGGCATCGGCGGACTGGCCGATAATAAATTACAACTATGCATTGCCGTTAGCCTGTGGAATGAACGCGACCCGATTCTGAAAGAGCGCTATTTCGGACTAACCGGAAACCAGGGTAATCATGGGGAAGATGTAAAGGAATTGTATTATTTCCTGGATGCAACACCCAGTCACTCTTACTTGAAAATACTGTATAAATATCCGCAGGCAGCATTTCCTTATGAAGATTTGCTGGTAGAAAACGCCCGGCGGTGTAAAAAAGATCCGGAATATGAAATTCAGGACACAGGTATATTTAATGAAAACAGATATTTTGATGTTTTTATTGAATATGCAAAATCTTCACCGGAAGACATACTGATGAAGATTACGGTTTTCAACCGTGGCCCGGAGGCCGCACCAATCCATGTGTTACCCAATATCTGGTTCCGGAATAACTGGGACCTGGGATATGTACATCCGAAACCCGGACTGGAAAGGGAAACTGAAAACCGGATGATCATACAGCATGAAATTTTGGGCCTCCGCAGATTCTATGCAGAAAATCCCGGGGAAATACTTTTCTGTGATAATGAAACCAACAATGAAAAATGCTACCTGGTTCAAAACAAAAATGATTGTTATTTTAAAGACGGAATCAATAATTATATCCTGCACGGCGCAGCCAGCGTGAACCCCGGTCAGAGTGGTACAAAAGCTGCTTTCCATTTTAATAAAATCATCGGCGCGGGTAAATCGGAAACCTTTCGCTTACGCATGAGCGTGTCTGAACTTACAAATCCCTTTCAGGAATTCGACAGTATATTTTCGACACGGATTCAGGAAGCAAATGATTTTTATGCGGAAAAACAAACCCACCTGTCAACGGATGAATTAAAATCCATCCAACGTCAGGCATACGCCGGCATGATCTGGTGCAAGCAATTATATTATTATAACGTGGAGAAATGGATAACCGGTGATCCCGCCGGTCCGCCACCCCCTGCCCAAAGAATAAACGGAAGAAATCATCAATGGCGGCATTTAAACAGTTCCGACATTATGTCCATGCCCGATAGTTGGGAGTATCCCTGGTTTGCTGCCTGGGACCTCGCTTTTCATTGTATCTGTTTTGCAGATCTGGATGTTGATTTTGCAAAACATCAGCTCACCCTGCTCACCCATGAATGGTTTATGCATCCGAATGGACAGCTGCCGGCTTATGAATGGGCTTTTTCGGATGTAAATCCTCCGGTGCATGCATGGGCAACATGGAAAGTGTACAGCATCGAGAAAACGGCAACGGGTAATGGAGATATGAAATTTCTTGAAACGATTTTTCTAAAACTGCTCATGAATTTTACCTGGTGGGTGAATAGAAAAGATGAAGAGGGGAATAATATATTTGAAGGGGGATTTCTCGGAATGGATAATATCGGACTCTTCGACAGAAATACGCCATTGCCGGATGGTTCCATTCTTGAACAATCAGATTCGACGAGCTGGATGTGTATGTATTCGCTCAACATGATGCGGATCGCATTGGAGCTGGCCAAAACAAATGATGTCTATCAGGACATGGCTACGAAATTCTTTGAACATTTCCTATACATCGCTCACGCCATGTTTGCCGGCGGCGAAAACGACACCGGTCTTTGGGATGATGAAGACGAATTTTATTATGATGCCATT
>DASXKM010000535.1:0-2737 GCA_036496825.1 Puia sp.
AAACGCGCACGGGTTATTCAGCGTATGCTGATAAATATCCGGTGTTTACGGCAGGTTCTGATTTTGAGGTATTAAAATTGAATATCCTTGATGCGCTAAATCTAAATTTCGTATACGAAGGCAAAAAAGTCACAGAAGAAGACATCATGATGGCTCTCAACCTGCCTTAGAATGATTAAGCGATTATTGTTGAGCCTGGGAATAAGCACCCTTTTAAGTATCCTTACGGTTTTTATTTTACTGTTTACGAATGCGATTAATTTTCTTTGGGTACCATTAAAAAGAATTCGTGGAACAATCGATTACGAAGGAGAAAGTAATGGTCATGAAAACCTGGTCATTACAGAAAATATTATTACTCCGGCTATCTTTATTATTTGTTTTATAGTTGTTTATGTGATTTTACAATTTAGAGATAACCGTCAACGCGCTAATTTCAAATCCAACTCCTAAAATAAATTGAATGAGACAGTTTACCATTACGATATTACTTTTTCTTCTTGCCCACATTTCATTTGGACAGATAAATTATTTGGACAAAGGAAATCAACAGCTGAATAACGAAGACTTTATTGGGGCTGAACAAACCTTTCGTGAGGCCATTAAGTCTGACAATTCAAATCTGATTTATCAAAATCAGCTTGCCTTGTCATTAATGAAACAAAAGAAATATACTGATGCACAAAATATTCTTGACAAAGTTTTATCAGCAGACACGGCCAATATCGCTGGATTATGGTATGCAGGCACCAATAACTACTTAGATCCAAATTCAGATCTGAGAAGATCAATAAAGTTTTTTGAAAAAGTATTGCCTCTTTTAAAAGAAAGTCAGGGACAGTACTATTCTGCAAATTGGTTTATCGGCCGGTCTTATCAAATATTATTGCAGTCTGATGGTTTGACTTATAATGAAGTTTCAAGAATGCTGGATTGCTATTCGAAATATTTGAAACTCCAGCCAAATGCTGACGATGCTTCAAATATTTCGGCTTTTATACAACACATTAGAGAAATCAGACCGACAGACAATGTAAAGAAGTGGATTAACAAGCCTCAGTAGGACAAAACATTTATTTTAACTGAACCACAACCGTTTTGAGGGAGTCGCTGATCATACCCGGGTTCAAAACGTTTCCGTTATTGCTGATAAAATAATAGACCCGGCCTGATTTGGATTGTGCATTTTTTGAAATGGTATAATCATACATACCAATCACCCCATATTTTTTAGCGGTATCCGCATTGACGATCAGATTTTCAATGGAATCCAGTTCCTTCTTCATATAGTTTATTTCTTCCACCTTGTAGCTGGTATCCCCCTTACTCTGTTTCATCACATTTAATTCGTCTTCCAGTCTGGCTTCCTCTCGGGCATAAATAGAATCATAGACAATCTGCCCGATTTTCTCAGTCAGCGAATCCATTCTCACCAATTGAAAAGAATCGACCCGGACGGAAGAATCAATTTTCGAGACACGATTTGAAAAATCCTTCCTTAACTGTTCATTGAACGATGGTTTGCTGGTGCAACAGGCAAGCAGGATGATGATAGAAACGTATAGAGCTAACTTTTTTTTCAATGTTTTGCGTGGGGCAACGTTCTATCCAGGATAGACGCATACTGAAGATACTATTGAAATGCAATCACTGCATCTATAAAACGGTGAATTTTATCAATAAAAAATTTACAGAATGGCATAGAAGTTTTTATATTAACTGTCTAAATCGCACAAATATAAATGGCATGAATCTTCTTCTTACTTCATCCGGCATAAAAAACAAGAGCATTCAGAACGCATTGGTTGATCTGCTGGGCAAACCGGTCGCGGAATCCAATGCGCTCTTCATTCCCACCGCGATCTACCCTTTTCCCGGTGGCCCCGCCATGGCATGGCAGGCGATCGCCGGAAATAAATCTTCTTCCTTGTGCCAATTGGGTTGGAAGTCCCTGGGTATATTGGAACTCACCGCGCTGCCCGGCATCGACAAAAAAGCCTGGGTCCCTACGGTGGAGAATGCAGATGCCTTGTTGTTTTGGGGCGGCGATCCCTTGTATCTCAGCTACTGGATGCGCCAGTCCGGATTAACGGACCTTCTGCCTTCGTTGCGAAAGGAAGCAGTCTATGTGGGCGTGAGCGCCGGCAGCATGGCGGCATCCTCCATTTTCGGGGAGACTTTTAGTGACCCTCCGAATGGAATTTTTAGTAATCCTCCGAATGGCAGCGGCCATGCGCTCAGGTCGGAAAAAATTGTATTCACTACACCAAAAGGAGAAATCAGCAGGACCCTGATCACGATTCAGGGAGCAGGTCTGGTTGACTTCGCGTTGATTACCCACTTCAATCACCCGGATCATCCGGATGCTTCTTTTGCGAATGCAGAAAAATGGGCCGCGAGGATACCGGTTCCTGTATACGCGATAGACGATCAGACCGCCATCAAAGTGACCGATGGCACCGCCGAAGTCGTCACCGAGGGGACCTGGAAATTATTTACCAACTGATTTCACACCTGAAATCGTTTCCTTCTTTTTAGACAGACAACCGGATTTCCGTATAACGCCAAAGCTTACACTAAATCTCTCAATCCGTTCCAAAAGAAACAGAATAAATCATTATTAATCTTATCTTCCCCATTTCTATAACCACATGAGAAAACTGATCCTTCTGTCGACACTTGCCATCTGCAGCTTTAACCTCCTTTTAGCTCAAAATAAAACAACCGACAGTCTCCG
>DASXKM010000536.1:0-6951 GCA_036496825.1 Puia sp.
CGGAGCGAAGAGCAATTATTCAACCGGTTTGCTTATTTCGTCCGCGAAGGCATGACCAAACATGCCTTGTCGGAAGATGAATCGTTTAATGCCTATTCCGATACCATCCTGGCAGCCCTGGACAATATAAATAAGGAGCATTTTGAAGCCCGGGCCTCTCTTAAAACTTATCTCTACCAGATATTCCATAATAAATGTGTTGACCTTCTCCGAAAAAGAACGACTAATAAGAATACCGTGCATCGCGCAGAGATGATTTCAGACCGGTTGATGCAGTTATCTGATTCCGCCCGCTCCATAGTGCAAACGCTCATTGACAAGGCGGACTGGAGCCGGCTTCGGGAAAAACTGAATGAACTGGAGGAAAAGTGCCGGCAGATCCTGATGTTCTGGGGGGATAATTACAGCGACCGGGAAATCGCGTCCTTCCTCCAATATAAAACAGCGGATGTGGTAAAGACAAGCAGGCTTCGTTGCCTGGAAAGATTGCGAAAGCTTTATAAAACCGAATAATTGTAATGGACAACCTGGATTATATAGAAAGTTACTTTGCCGCTGAACCGGGTGCCGACCTGACCCGGGAATTTGAGGAAAGAATACATTCGGATCCGGGTTTTGCAGAAGAAGTAGCATTTTACCTGTCCGCTTTACAGATTTCCAGAGAAAGCTCAGGTCTTGTAAAAAAGGAACATTTTAAAGAAATATATCAGAAGCACCGGATACAGCGATCTCCGTCCGTGAAAAGACTGGTATATTATATCGCGGCTGCGGCGGTTGTCTGCGGTCTTATTTTCGGGATCTACACTTTTACAAAATCCGATTCCCCTCAGCAAATGGCCGACCGTTATATAAAAGGTCAGCTGACCAGTCTGCCCGTCACGATGAGCAGCCACAGCGACAGTATCCAGGACGGTCTCAGACTATATAATGAAGGCAAAACGGCGGAAGCTCTTTCAATTTTTGAAAACCTGTCTCAATCTAATGACTCCAATTTTGTGGTAAAAAAATATGCCGGCGATGCCGCACTCAGATTGGGAGACTATGATAAGGCTCTATCTTTTTTCGAACAAATGGAAACCTTTCACGGATTATATTCCAATCCTGCCCTTCTCCTTCAATCCCTCACCCTGATGAAACGTAATGGTCCAGGGGATATCGAAAAGGCAAAACAACTCCTGCAAAAAATTGTGTCGGATGATCTGGAAGGGAAGGAAACGGCGCAGGAATGGCTAAGGAAATGGTAACTTCTCTCACACCTAACTGGAAAATAATTGTAAGCAGGGCAGCGGGATATTTTTTGAGATTTTATCCGGAATGATTAAATTTAGGTGGACAGGGATTCTCCACAGCCTGCATTCCATCTGCTTTTTTATCCGACTCCTGAAATATCATTTTTCTTCCGCCCCTGCTTTACACGAATTATTTATTTTCTCACGATCATTAAATCCCGGGTCATGAAAAAAACATTACTTTTTGTTTGCGGGCTTCTTTTCATTTTATTTTTCACATCCTGCAGTAAGGAGAACACGCAACCCAATAATGAAAAGAAAGCGAGCACCAATCAGCCATCATCCTCACAGGAAGCACCACCGCCATCAACACCCGCTTCAGGATGTCCGCAGGCACCTCCTGCAGGTTGTCCCCATGCTCCCGCCAATCCTCCGGTAAATCCGATGAATCCGATGGGCTACTAGCATCATCAAAGTTTGGGTGTGGCCGGTTTAATGGGTTTATCAAAGTTATTTGCTCCGCGGGTCCTGAGTTTGCGCGCATATACTTTATCAACCGATGTAAGGAAAAGTATGTCAAAGTCTTTCCCGCCAAAACAAAGGTTGGACGGCTGACCGGAAGGAACAGGGATGATGGCATTTACGCGACCCGCCTGATCAAGGATCTGAAGACCCATTTTTGTTGTGACAAATACCCTGCCCGCCGTGTCGCAACGGAGCCCGTCGCTCCAGGCATTTTCATCCTGATCGCGTACATGTAACCAGCCATAATGTTGTTTGAAAGCCAGTTTGCCATCCAGCAAAATCTGATAGACCCATACCCAGTGTGTGGCAGATTCAGTAACGTATAACTGGGTCTGATCGGCTGTCAGCGTCAGTCCGTTTGCGAATTTCAATCCCTCATCAACCACTTCTTTTGTTCCTCCCGGACGGATGAGGTACAACTTACTCGGTTTATCGATACCATCCGGCGATGTTACGTATACATTGCCATTGTTTGCCACCACAATATCATTCCCGGAAATGCTGTCGGCGATAATGGTTTCATTGCCGGATGCATCGTAGGCAATCACCTGTTTCGTTGCACCCGCAATTGTATAACGCCTTCCATCCGGGCCGAAGGAGGTTCCACTCGCGCGTTTTGCATTTACATTCAATTCAGTGAGCTTCCCTTCCAGATCCACTTTATACGTTTTTGAAGTCGGTATATCCTGGAAAAAAGTTTCGCCTTTTTCATTTACAGCCGTGCCTTCCGTAAACTTATAATTTTGCCCGATCAGTTTCCATTCTTCACCGGGGATCAGCAGATCACTGAGCATCTGATTTTTTGTCTCGCCGGGCACAGTTGGTTTCGGCCAGTCTTTCCAGAGCCAGCGCATCGCTTCGGGGAAAATAGAAGTGCCCTGTTTGCCATTATGCTGTCCCTCTCCCCAGATATGATTTACATGATACCCGGAAAAGATGAGCGCACGTTCCATGGTCTGATTGGCCATCCACCAGTCACCTGCATAAATATTCAAATCGTTGGAGCCATCCTGTAAAAAGATTTTTATGGGACGTGGTTCATATTTTCTGATGAGGGTCGGATAACGATCCGCGCCGCGCAACCCGACATAGGTGCCGATACTTGAAAATACCTTTGAAAATTCAGCCGGCCTTTCCCAGGCAACTGTAAATGCGCAGACCGCGCCACTGCTGGATCCGCCGATCGCACGGTCGATGCCGTTTTTTGAGAGGCGAATGGCACGTCCATCCGTTGTATGTTGCTTTTCAACAAACGGTAAAATTTCTTCCAGTAAAAAACGTGCATACGCATCTCCCAATCCGTCGTATTCAAAGCTTCTGTTGAAACGACTCAGCGCAAGGGCCGAATCTTTTGTTTTTACGATACCCGGCGTAATAAATATGCCAATGGTAACAGGCATTTCTTTTTGATAAATCAGGTTGTCAAAAACAACCGGTGCATTCCACTGAACACCATCCTGATTTACATACACGCAGGCAGGTTGTTCCGGATTATATTCCGCCGGTATATATATCGAAACGTCACGGCTTGTGCCGGGGAATATTTTTGAGCTGTCAAAAATCAGTTTAATCAGCTCTCCTTTAGGAACGCCCGTATGTAAAACAGAAGCAGAATCAACCGAATATGTTTCATTGGGCATCTGGGAGAAAACGAATAGATGCGGAAGCAGGAAGGGAATAAGTAATAGTTTTTTCATCATTTGGAATTACTTATTAAATATACATGATTCAATGACGTTGATAATGGTGGTCCCGTCTTTTGTTATAAACCGGCCCCTTTAGTAATCCGGGATTTATTATCTTCAAAGGAGAAAAGAAAACCACCAGATGAACCCGCTAACAACCAGGAGAATTACTTCTATAGACCTTTTACGTGGATTGATCATGATCATCATGGCTCTTGATCACGTACGCGACTATTTTCATGCGGACGCATTTTTATTTGATCCGCTGGATTTAAGCAAAACGACGCTGATACTTTATTTTACCCGGTGGATCACACACTTTTGTGCACCCATTTTTGTTTTACTGGCCGGCACTTCCGCCTTTTTATCCGGTCAGCGAAAAACAAAAAAACAATTGGCATTTTTTCTGTTTACCAGAGGAATCTGGTTAATGATTCTCGAAGAAACCGTCGTGAATTTCGAATGGTTCTTTAATATTCATTTCAATTTTTTCATATTCGGCGTAATCTGGGTGCTGGGGCTATCTATGGTAATTCTTGCGGGACTGATTTTCCTCCCACGAAAACTGCTGCTGATCTTTGGACTGGTGATGGTTGCCGGTCATAACCTGCTCGACAAAACGGTGGTCCCTGAAAATGATGCCCTTGGATTCTTTTGGGGTATGCTTCATCAGCAGAAATTCTTTCAGATGGGTCATGTGAGTATTGCAGAGTTTTATCATCTGATACCCTGGGTGGGTGTAATGACCCTGGGATATTGCCTCGGGGGTCTATATGCAAAAGATTTCGACCCGGTGAGAAGAAGAAAAATCCTGCTGCGAATGGGTGTCAGCTCCTGGATCCTTTTCATAATTGTCAGAAGTATCAATGTTTATGGCAACATGTATCCATGGACTCCACAGTCCAGTCCGACGCTGACACTGCTTTCTTTTTTGAATATTCATAAATACCCGCCTTCCCTGGATTATCTTTTGGTTACGGAAGGCTTTGCCATGATTTTCCTGAGTGTGACGGAAAATATATCAAACCGGTTTACCAAATTCATTTCTGTTTACGGAAGAGTGCCTATGTTTTACTATTTATGCCATATTTTCCTGATCCATTTGGGGGCCATACTGGCGGCGGTCCTGACCGGTTACCATTGGTACGATATGGTTTCTTTTGACACATGGATCACGGAACTGCCCCGTTTTAAGGGCTATGGATTCAGTCTGGGCACTGTCTACCTGATCTGGATAACACTCATTCTGATCCTTTACCCGCTCTGCAGGAAATATGACAGGTATAAATCCATGCATAAGGAAAAATGGTGGCTTAGTTATCTTTAAAGATAGCCACCCGAAACGGGTGATTTTCTTTCACATAAAGCAACCATTGAACCTCGCAGACAGTTATAATTAAACAGCGGTACCGGTCTCCCAATGCCGGATGGCAAATAACTGTTTATGAAAAATATTAAATCCCTGTTGTTTTTTTTCCTTACCCTTTCTTTTTTTATTCTTTCCTGTTCAAAAGATCCTGCTTCAAACAGTTCCAAACCCATTCTCTTTCTTTCGAAAACCACCGTGAAGATCGGCGAGCCTGTATTTGCTTCTTTAACGGGACAGGCAAGCAAAACAAACGTTGCCTGGACCTCCAACTCGGGTGATCGCGTATGGCCAACACCCACGACCGACAGCGCAATCTATATTTTTACAAGTGCCGGAACTTACACAGTGAAAGCAAAATTTCAATCCCAGATAAATGGTTCGAACGACAGCACGGATGGAAATATCATGGTTACGGACAGTATATTTTCTGACACCGTAATAACATCCTGTAATGTGATCGTTCAGCAAAATCTTACAGCCGACGACCAGATAAATCTGATACCTGTTGATTATTCCGATACCGGTCTTGTATTTCTTGCACAAACCAGCAACCTGTACAATCATTCACCACTGCTGAATAGTAATGGAGAAATACATATATCGGAAAGCGGATTCGAAGTTGATATCAGTTCTGCATTGATATTCCCATGTACCGGTTCCACCGCTCCTGCTCCTGCAAGAGGACTGATTGCCATTACAGGCCTTACCAACAGAACGTATACATTGTCATTTAAAGTAAATAACACTACTTATCCGGGCACGATGACTGTCACGGATACCAATATAACTTTTAACTGGACGTATTCTTCCGGCGTAACCATTTCACCATTGATCATTCAAAGGCGGGTGCATTAATAAAATCGCCTTTCGTTTATTTCAGATCCCGGTAGGTGATCAGCTGGATTCCTTTTTGTTTTATAACCTCTTTTACTCTGTCACTCGTAAATACATCTGTGACACCCTGTCTGTCTTCACACACATCTTCATAACCGATATGGTAGACGGCTTTTAGTTCATCGTTACACAGGCCGGGATGATCCAGAAAAATATATGTTTTACCCGGCTCCAGTTTGTTGAGCATACGAATAAAACTCTCTGTTTTTTCCTGAGATGTTTTGTGCGGGCCGTCGTATCCGATGAAACCTTTATAATCCCATTCCGGATCCACCGATATTTTATATTCTTTGGCCAGTTTGATCGTAAGAGCGCGTACTTCAGGCGACAGGTTTGTACAGCCCATATGAGCGGAGAAATGACTGATATCCGGAATATTTTTTAATGCCAGTTCGATCTGAGCGCGGAATTCCTTTTCCACCTCTTCAATCTTCCATTTATGTTCGGAGATTGACCGGCCCGGATAATTCTTATTTGGAAAAACCATCGGGAAAAAATATCCGGCTGAATCTTTCAGACTCGGACAATCCGATAAGGGTCTCCATTTTATATTTTCCCATTCACTGGTAAGATCCAGATGGATCCCAACATCAATCCCGGGGTTCTGTTTTAACAACTTAACCGCTTCGGGGAACCAGGGCGAAGCGACGAGTACCTCAATAGATTTTTCAATTCCGTGCTGATAACACATGATCAGCGCTTCATTACCAGAATGTGTATATCCCATATCATCACCGCGAACAAGTAATCTCGGCGCCTGCTGCGCAAAGGACGCGAAGCATAATAAATCTATAATCGTGAAAAAGAATAATTTTTTCATGCCTTCATTTTATTGCAATTCATAAATACAGGCTTCATAGGGATTCAACTCCCCGATGGGCCTGTTTTGGATTCTTTGATCATTCGATAACAGAAGTTTCGCGCCCCTGACTGGCATTCCAATATTGGTTGTCGCCTTGTCAGCGGAAAAATTAAGCAGTATCAAAAACTTCTTTCCATTATCTTCCCGGGTATACGCATAGACCCTGGGGTTATTTTTGTCAAGTAATTCGTACCTGCCATATATCAGGGCAGGATTATTTTTTCGCAGCGCCACCAGCTTCCTGAAATAATTCAGACAACTGTTCGGATCTTTTTCTTCCTCTTTGGCGTTGATCATTTTATAATTCGGATTCACAGCTATCCAGGGTGTTCCCGTAGTAAAACCGGCATTTGCTGTACCGTCCCACTGAAATGGTGTACGTCCGTT
>DASXKM010000537.1:0-4344 GCA_036496825.1 Puia sp.
AACTGGGATATCCGGATTCGACGTTTCCCTGGCTGGAGGATGTGCTGGGTAAATGGGCCAAAGGTGGAAAAATTCAACCTGAAGCTTACTATGCACTCGTTACGATGCATGGCACTGTGCTTGTTTTCTTTGTTCTGACGGGTGGACTTAGCGGAACTTTTGCCAACTTCCTGATTCCTTTACAGATCGGAGCGCGTGATATGGCGTCCCCCTTTCTGAATATGTTATCCTACTGGTTTTTCTGGATGGCGAGTGTGGTCATGATTACTTCATTATTTATTGAAACCGGACCGGCCAGCGGGGGGTGGACGATTTATCCGCCGTTGAGTGCGCTGGGGGATGCGAATCTGGGATCCAAAGGCGGGATGGATTACTGGATCACCTCGATGGCGCTTTTCGTGGTATCAGCCCTGTTAGGTGGTTTGAATTATATTACAACCATTCTCAATATGCGGACGAAGGGTATGAGCATGACGAGACTGCCTCTGACAATCTGGGCACTTTTCTTTACCGCAATCCTGGGTGTACTTTCTTTCCCTGTACTTCTTTCAGGCTTGATATTATTGCTGTTTGACCGGCATGCCGGCACCAGTTTTTATCTCTCTGATATTTTTCTTGCATCAACAAACAAAGCGCTGCCTAATGAAGGCGGATCGCCGATTCTGTTCCAGCATTTATTCTGGTTCCTGGGGCATCCGGAGGTATACATTATTATCCTTCCCGCGATGGGTCTCGTGTCGGAGGTGATGGCCATCAATTCGCGTAAACCGATATTCGGTTATATGGCGATGGTCGGTTCAATATTTGCGATTACGGTCCTGGCTTTCCTGGTATGGGCGCATCATATGTTTGTAACCGGGCTGAATCCATTTCTCGGATCCGTATTCGTTTTGCTGACTTTATTAATTGCGGTGCCGTCGGCCATTAAAGTATTTAACTGGCTCACGACTCTCTGGCGTGGCAACATACGGTTCACACCCGGCATGTTATTCGCGATTGCTTTTGTGAGCACGTTTATTTCCGGAGGACTGACCGGCGTGTTTCTTGGTAATTCCACGCTCGATATTCACTTACACGATACCTATTTCATTATCGCCCATTTTCATATTGTAATGGGGGTATCTGCATTCTTTGGTATGTTCTGCGGTGTATACCACTGGTTCCCGAAAATGTACGGGCGCTACATGAACAATACGATGGCCTATATCCATTTCTGGGTGACATTTGCCGGAGCATATCTGATCTTCTGGCCCATGCACTATGAAGGGTTGGCGGGTATGCCACGCCGTTATGTGGAGTACCAGGGCTGGGCTTCCTTCAACCAGTTTGGAGATCTCAACAGATTCATCTCTACCGTTGCCATGGTGGTATTCGCCGTGCAGCTGATGTTTGTATTTAACTTTTTCTATTCCATTTTCAAAGGACGGAAAGTGACGACACAAAATCCATGGGGGGCAAATACGCTGGAATGGACGACGCCTATCCACCCTGGTCATGGCAACTGGCCCGGAGAAATTCCGGAAGTTCACCGCTGGGCATATGATTATGGTAAGGACGGAAAGGATTTCATCCTGCAAACAGAACCACTTGGAGCCGATGAACAGCACCATTAGTTCCGGGGATAAACCCTATCGCCTGATGTCGCCCGAAACAAACAAACCATCCGGTTCTCTCAAGATTGCGGAAAAGTTGAAAGATTATATGCTGCTGGTTAAGTTTAACCTCAGCTTCATGGTTGTTTTTTCGGCCGTGATCAGTTATCTGCTGGCGCCGAAGGTGACCGCATACGATTGGAAGTCAATTATACTTTTATTTGTCGGCGGCATGCTGGTGACGGGGAGTGCGAACGCGATCAACCAGGCGATGGAAAAAACGACGGACGCAATGATGAAGCGGACAGCGGGCCGTCCGGTTGCATCCGGAAGAATGACTCCCGCCGAAGCAACTTCTTTCGCCGTAATCTGTGGACTGGCAGGAACGATGTTGCTTTGGCATTTTAATTTTTTGACCGCGCTGTTGTCGGTTATCAGTTTATTTTTTTACGCATTTATATATACACCCCTGAAGAAGGTCAGCTCGGTAGCAGTCCTCGTGGGTGCCGTGCCGGGAGCGATGCCCTGCCTGATCGGATGGGCAGCCGGTAATGATAGTCTGACTGCCGGCGGCTGGATTTTATTTGCGCTTCAGTTCTTCTGGCAGTTTCCGCATTTCTGGGCCATTGCCTGGATTGCCCATAAAGATTATACCGCTGCCGGCTTTAAAATGCTGCCATCGGGTGAGGGCCAAACAAAATATTCAGCCCTTCAGGCTGTTATATATTCATTGTTGTTGCTGCCCGTTGGAGTGATGCCCTATTTTAATGGCATGAGTGGCAGCGTGAGCCTGTTGATTGTATTGGTAGCCAACTTTTTTATGATTGGTCAGTGTGTACGTTTATACAGGGAGATGACGATCCAGTCAGCGAGAAGAGTAATGTTCAGCAGTTATATTTATTTGCCTGTGGTATTTCTGTCGTTGCTGATCGATAAAGTGGCTAATTGAAATATATAAAATGATTCCGAGTTTAGAATTTAAAAGTGTGGCTGACCAGAATAAAAAAATACATCCCCATAAATTTATTTTATGGGTAGCCATCGGCAGCATTATCATGATGTTTGCCGGTTTGACCAGCGCCTATATTGTAAAAAGAGAGCAACCGGGTTGGACAACATACGCGACGCCACTTGCTTTTTATTACTCAACAGCGGTGATACTGATCAGCAGTCTGACCATTTTTCTGGCCGGTAAATCATTCGCCGAAAGGAGAATGATCCGTTACCAAAAACTGGTCGCAGCCACTTTGATTTTAGGACTGGCATTTATATTATTACAGTGGCTGGGTTTCCGGCACCTGTGGGCAACCGGTACCACATTTCATGGATCCGGCGCGGGCCAGTTTTTATATATCATTGCGGGGCTGCATGCCTTACATGTGTTTGGTGGTGTGATCGCGCTGTTTGTCTTATGGCTCAGGGCAAGAAATGCGCGGATCCGGAGTTATAATATGGTGCCGGTGGATGTGGTGAGTACCTACTGGCATTTTGTAGATCTGTTATGGATTTACCTGTTTATTTTCTTTTCAATGGTGCAATAAAGTATGCTTATTCTTAGATAAATTTGTGAACCTGTTCAAAACAATCTCATGGCAGCACATACAGTTCCCGTAGGTCAAAAATGGTGGAGTGGAGGTAGAAGCCCCTTCAATATTGAATATGGTAAACTCATGATGTGGTATTTCCTCATGAGTGATGCTTTTACTTTTGGCGCTTTTCTGATTTCTTACGGAACCATTCGTTTTTCTTCCACTTCATGGCCCAATCCCAATGAAGTGTTCCGGACTTTTCCGATCATCGGAGAAATGACCGTACCGCTGGCTTTTGTGAGTCTGATGACCTTTATACTGATCATGAGCTCTGTGACCATGGTAATGGCTGTTGGTGCAGGTCAGATTCATGACCGGAAAGCCGTTATGAAATGGATGTTCCTGACCATTCTGGGTGGCCTTGCTTTTCTTGGCTGTCAGGCGTGGGAGTGGACCCATTTACATGCAGAAGGTGCCTGGTGGGGAAGAAATCCGTTTATGAATATTGACGGCACCCAGTCAACAACAAACTTCACAAACTACTTCTTTACGATTACGGGTTTTCATGGATTTCATGTGTTCTCGGGTGTGATCATCAATACCATCATGCTGATTAAGACCTGGCGGGGTGATTTTGAAAGAAAGGGCCATTACCTGATGATAGAAAAAGCCGGACTGTACTGGCATTTTGTTGACCTGGTATGGGTATTTGTGTTCACCTGTTTTTACCTGTTATAATTTAAACCTCTGAGTTATGGATTCTTCCCAAGGAACGACTACCCACTTTGAAAAAGAGAAAAGTGAGTTTGACACAAAGGCGGTCTGGAGAACGTTTTGGATACTGTTGGGCATTACCGTATTTGAATTGGCTATAGCCATCATCTATTATGAAACCCATTTCTTTCCGAAACATATATTGAACGGCGTCTTTATTATCATGACGCTGGCAAAGGCATTCTTTATTGTTGCCGAATTTATGCATCTGGGTCATGAGTTGAAAAATCTCGTCATGACCATTGCGATTCCCGCCTGTCTGTTTATCTGGTTTCTCATCGCGTTTATGTGGGACGGCAGTTCTTATCATGATTTACGTATGCGCTACGATACTTATCAGCTCCAGCAAAGCAAGACTAAGGTAGTGCAGCCAGAGAAACAGGAGGAAGGAAAGAAGCCGGGGAAAGAATAGTATATAGGAGTAAAAGAATAGTATAGGAGTATAAGAG
>DASXKM010000538.1:0-11598 GCA_036496825.1 Puia sp.
CATGGTCCTGCGACACTTTACACTCGCTGACCAGCTTCATGGATTTCAACGCAAATAATTTGGCAGAGTCCCTGTAATTAAAAATGAGTTTTACAGGGGGCACATAACAAAAATCACTTCTGAAATGGCCTCTTTTTTCTAACAGTATCTGATCATTCACTTTTGTTCCGTCGGGTAAAGTGGTGATAAAAGTACCGGTCATATCAAAGCCTTTCTTGTTATTGTGGCTGAGAATTTTTGTCATATTCACCACCAGCGTCGCACTGATCAATGAAGTATCTTTAAAAAAGGCATTTCTGTAATTGACGGCAGACTGTCCACTTGCAATTTGGATGATGTTTGTACAGAACAGCCAGACTGCAAATAAAAGAGGCTTCATTTTTTTCGATTGTAGGTTAGGAATAAGGGTTTATGAGAAAGAAATAAAGAACGAAATCCTGTAATTAAGTTACACCAAATATCCTAAGTATTGGAAAAGAATCAGAAATATCCTACATTTCAAATTATTCCCGTTCGGCTGTCAAATAATTGAAACTCACTTTGTATAATATGTGCCGACACTGTTTAATAGAGAAATCTGACTTATGTCTTATCCCGGATCTTTAACAGAATTATCAGCAAGGGCCGTACGGTTATACTTAGAAAAAGCAGATGACCGGTTTTTTTATCATAACCTGGCACATACCGGCCGCTTACTTGAATCTGTGAACAGGATAAATGACCATGTTCAACTGGATGATAAAAATTATTTTATTGTTTGTGCCTCCCTGTGGCTGCATGACCTCGAAATAATTTCTTCCGGCAACGGCAAAATGATGAGCTCAACCATCTCTGATGGTTTGCTGGACAGCTTACAGATCAATGAAGCCGAAAGGGAAGAGATCAAAAATTGTATTTTGACGTCAAATGGATTCCGGCAACCGGAGACGCTGAATGAAAAAATAGTCTGCGACACAGTGTCTTTTTATCTGGGCTCTCCCTATTTTTCCGAATACAATAAACTAAGGCGCAAAGAAATGGAGGTCATGACAGGCGAAAAACTCAGGGGTTCCGTATGGAGGTCCCGGACAGTTTCCTTATTTGAAAATCATCATTATCATACTTCTTTTTGCCAGAACCTGCTGAATAAAGCCAAGGAAGAAAACCTCAAAGCACTTAACAGTCCGGTTGGGGAAAAAATGAATAAGCCAGGGTATTTTGAAAATCAAAAGCAAAAACATCATTCAAACGAGTTGTCCGGACAGACGCATAGCCATCCGCTCATACATCCGGCGGGATGGAAATACAAATCCAAACATCATCTGAGCGGGGTTGAAACCGTTTTCAGAAACTCTTCTTCAAATCACCTGAACTTAAGTGTAATGGCCGACAACAAGGCCTTCATTATGATTTCTGTCAATTCCATTCTTATTTCCCTGGGCATCGGTTTGATCATCGGAAAGTTTGTATTGATCCCCAAACTCTTTATACCCACCGTGCTGTTGCTTTTTGTAAATGTGTTTACCATCATTTATTCAGTGCTGGCTACCAGGCCCGGAGTGATGAAAGGAAAATTTACCATGGAGGATGTTCAGAATAAAAAGGTGGACCTTTTATTCTTTGGAAATTTTTTCAAAATGCCCCTGCGCGATTTTGAATACGGGATGAAACAAATGATGGATGACAGTGATTTTCTTTATGACAACCTGATCAGGGATATATACGCCCAGGGACAGATTCTGGGTCGCAAGTTTCGTCTGTTGCGTTCCTCTTATAATATATTTATGTACGGAACCGCCACTGTGGTAGTCGCCTATATCATCTCCTTTTTTATTAATTAGAGCGGATATTTGATTGTATCACGGAATGGTCTGACCATGCCTGAACCTTGCACAGGTCGGAATACATTTTGCCTCTTGCAATCAGCTCATCATGGGTACCTTCTTCCACGATCATCCCTTTATTCAGAACGATAATTTTATCCGCGTCGCGAATGGTGGACAGCCGGTGCGCAATGATGATGACGGTTCTACCCTGCATCAGATTCTCCAACGCTTCCATGACCTCTTTTTCAGATTCTGTGTCCAGGGCAGCTGTTGGCTCATCCAAAATAAGAATCGGCGAATTCCGTACTACGGCCCGGGCAATGCCGATCCGCTGCCGCTGACCACCGGAAAGCGTAACACCTCTTTCTCCCACGATGGTATCATAGCCAAAAGGCATCTCCATAATAAAATCATGCGCATTTGAAAGCCTGGCCGCATTGATTATTTCTTCTTCGTTTGCTGTCGGTCGGCCATAGGCGATATTTTCCCTGACGGATCCGTAAAAAAGGGCGGTGTCCTGCATTACATAACCGATTTGTCCGCGCAAACTATCCAGCCTGAAGTCGGTGATGTCCGTTCCGTCAATGAGAACCCGGCCTCCCGTTGGATCATAAAAACGGGCGATCAGACTTACAATGGTTGATTTACCACCGCCGGTTGGTCCCACGATACCAATACGCTGCCCACATTTTATTTTGATATTTATGTTACTGAGTACGGGAGATTTTGGATCGTATGAAAAGAATACCTGATCAAAAACGATATCCCCGTTTAGTTTACCTGGCTCCTTACCCTTCGAATAAAGAATGAGCGGCTTGGTATCCAGAATGGATTGTATTCTTTCCAGTGCAACCGTGGCCTGTGCAATGGTGCTGGTCATCTTGGCAAGATCCTGTACAGGGGCGAAGAATTTATTCATGTACCAGATAAAAACCGTTAATGCCCCGACGGTCATCGTCTTTGCAAAAATAAGATCTGTTCCGCGCCAGAGCACCAGCCCGATACAAAGGGAAACCACAATCGTTACAACCGGTGAAAGCACAGATTTTACACGTCTTGCTTTGAGTGCGGCATTCATGGTTTCCTGGCTGATTTGTTTCAGTTTGTCTTCTTCCAGATCATGCCGGCCAAACGCATTTACGGCACGGATGGATTCAAGACCCTGTTGTAAAACGACCAGCATATTGCTCTGATCCTTCCGTACCTCTCTCGTTGCTTTCTTCATGACTTTTTTAAAGCGGGCAACAAAAAGAAGCAGAAAGGGTGTCACGGCGAGTGCGGCCAGCGTAAATCCGGTATCCAGGTAAAACATCAGAACAAGCATCCCGCAAATGGTCATGGCATCCACGAGAATAGTTAACAGGGTCGATGACGCAAAATCCTGAATGGTTGAAACGTCGGCGGTAATCGTACTCAATAATTTTCCGGTCTGGTGTGTATCGTAATATGAAAGAGAAAGGTGTTGCAGGTGATGGTAAATACGCCTGCGGAGGTCGTTTGCAATATGTTGCGCAACATTTTCATTATAATAACTATTGATATAACCTGCGAGCGATCCGACGGCAGTAATGAGCACGAACCCAAAAGCCACAACGGCAGCCATGGCCACTTTACTCTGCAGGGGAAATATAAAATTTAACCAGTGAAGCCAGCGGGGAAGTGTGCCATGCGCAACGACATCGTCTATAATAATTTTGAGGGGCCAGGGCGTGGCGACACTCATTACCGCTTCCACCAGCATGGCCAAAAGAATAATGATCACCCATTTCAGATAAGGACGGGAAAGGCTGATCGCCCACATCATCAAACTGATGAAAGAATGCTGCCGTTCAGGGTCAAATTTGTTTTCGCGCATCTGTTAAAAATAGATAACTCTATCCCAAAACTTCATAAACGGTCACCGGTTCTTTCTTATTCTTCAAATTTACTTCACCAACCTTTCTGCAACTAAAAGATTCCCGTACCATCCCATACGACGATTCGGTAATGAGAATCTGTCCCTCGCCGGCTGCTGTCTGTAATGCCTGGGCCAGGTTTACTGCTTCTCCGATTACTGTAAAATCGAAACGGCGAAGACTCTCAGAACCAATATTGCCCGAAATCATTTCTCCTCTGTTGATGCCGATGGAAACCTTTGGAGAAAAAGAAGCATTTTCATTTACATGGGAAAGTCCCTCAATCTGTTTCCTGACCGCCAGGCAGGAATCGATGGCTCTGTCCAGATTAAATTCTCCGCGAAATACGGCCATGATGGCATCGCCTATAAATTTATCAATATATCCATTTTGGGCCAGAATTTCTTTCACCATGACGTCGAAATACCTGTTCAGCAGGGATACAACCAAATCCGGTTTTTCATTTTCCGTAATTGTTGTAAAATGGCAGATATCAATAAATAACACGGTCGCTTCCACTGTATCGCTAAGAACCAGCGATTTCTCAAACTCCTTCCGGTTCATGTACTTTAAAACCGTCTCATCCACATACATCCTGAGGATATTGTTTTCCTTTATGGCCCTGACCGTATCTTTTATCTGAGCAACCTGCCGGATTGTTTTTAATATCGTTGTTTCAAGGTCTTCAAAATTTACCGGCTTGCATATAAAATCATATGCCCCTTTATTCATGGCAGACCGGATATTTTCCATATCGCCATAAGCGGAAATGATAACTGTTTTGACGAGCGGGCTGGTATCTGGTATTTTTGAAAGTAATGTGAGGCCATCCATTTCAGGCATATTGATATCGCTGAGAACGATATCAATATCCTCGTGTTGCTTTAATGTGGCAAGAGCCTCCACACCGTTCATGGCAAATACAAATTCAAACTCTTTATTTCTGATCTGCCGTCGAAATTTTTGTTTGATGAGGACTTCCAGATCAGCTTCATCATCCACCACTAAAATCTTTGTACTCATTTTACCGATTTGAGTTTCTCTCTTAAGTGAGTAAAATTGAGTGGCTTCGTCAGAAAATCATCTGCTCCGAGTTTCATGGCGTGCTGATAATTTTCATCATCCCCAAAGGCGGTAATCATCATAACGATTGGTGGGGGCTTTTCGAAATGTGTTTTGATTTTTTTCAGCAGATCAAGACCACTCATACCCGGCATATTGATATCCGACAAAATTAAAACCGCTTCGTGATTCAGGGTATTGAGATATCCTAACGCTTCCTCTCCCGAGTAAGCAAATGCAAAACTCATTTCCCCGTCACGTATTTCTTTACGGAAGCGCTGTTCGAAAAGAGCTTTTACATCTTTTTCATCGTCTACAACCAGGATTTTCATGATTTACTAAATTTAGGTTGTTTTCGAGTATCAGATGTATATGATATTTCTTTCGTAGAAGTATTTCTAACGGCGATGGCCTTTACCGGCTACCGAAGCGGGTATTTGATCCCGGTCCGGTCAATTTTGTAGTATGAATCGCCTTCAATCAATAATCCCTGTTCATTGCCTTCATGTTCGTTTACATCTATACCGATCACTTTTCCCTGATAGAAGGTGGCAACCGAGTCAATGATGTCGTGACCGACAATTATTTTCTTAACCTGGTAAAATGCGAGGGTGCTGTCAACCAATCCCTGAGTGGCGCGCGGTTCGACAAAGTAGCCGCGATACCAGAAAGGCGCGTATTCTCCATCAAATAACCGCCACATATTCTTATCCGGAAATTTATCCGGTTCCAATGCGCGATCGTAATATTCCCGGCAGTCTGCATTTATTTTATAGACAGGCCATTGCAGGGCGAGGACGGCAGGTGAAATACCGGCATGCAGAAATAAGCCACTACTGATCTTCTCTATGAGATTTTTAGTCAGGAGCCACCTGCCGAGTTCGGTCTTCGAATTATACAAATTAAAATAATTTGTTCCCATCATTTTAGCACGCTCAAAATATTTCGGTTGCACATAACGAAAGTCTCCACTCAGGTTCATGATGTCGTGGTTCCCCAGTATGACATGCACATAACCGCCCTGTTCCTTTGCTTCCCCTTCCAGTTTATACAATAACCAGAGTTCCGCAGCCACATCCCTGCCCCGGTCAAAAAGATCACCGCAAATAACCAGGTGCCCCTTACCAAATATCCACTGATACTTTTCATCCGTCACCTGGTTCCCGATTAAAAGATTCCGGAAAGCCTCGAATTCACCTTCAATATCAGAAAAAGCAATGATCTTATCTATCCTTGTCCAGTTATACGGTTCTGTTTTTAACTTCTTTTGAAGAGGTACGGAGAAATCCCAGCCATCGTGATTGGAAAAATGAACTTCTATGGGATGTTTATCTATTTCAGCCGTTGGAAAAGAGTCGATGATGACTTTGCCATGTACATCCATGGAGCGAACAACGACATCCCTTTTCCGGTACTCCACATAAGGACCCTCAGATTGGTTGGGGGTCTGTCCGGAACAAAAGATCAGGCACAATTGAAAAAAACAAATCGTCAGCCATTTCTTCATGGAGAGGGGGTTGCGGGAAGAAGAAGATGAACGCGTATCAAAAATACGTTTTTTTCCGGCGACCCGATGATGCGTATCCTGAAAGGGATCGATGGTGAATGTGGTTAATACCTTAATCCATAAGAAAATGTCAGGTTTTTTTATTTATTGAAGTTTTTCGATAAATGTATTATATTTGCACCGTAATTCATTTTATATGGATGCGAAAAAAGCAGAAAAGATTTCCAAGGCGCTGGCTGACCCCAACCGGCTGACCATACTGAAGGAAATCAAGAAGAGCAAACAATGTCTCTATTGTGTGGATCTGAATAATACACTGAACCTCGCCCAGCCTTCGATTGCCCATCACCTGAAACTATTAATTGAAAGTGAATTGGTTACGTCCGACAAGGAAGGCCGGAACGTGCGCTATTACCTGAATAATAAACTCATGGACGAATATATCCGGTTTATTGAAGGACTGAAGATTTAAAAAAATTTTATCCTATTTATCGAAATACTTAAATAAATCTATAACTTTATGAATCCTTTTTTGTTATTCCTTATGAGAACCTATGCCTAATTATATCGAAATATTTGAATACATCTATTAATCAACATTACCATGTCAACAAAAACCATCACCAGAAACATCATCAGCAGTCCATTACTGGCTGCTATCGCATATTTCTCCATCATGTTTATAGGCGGCTGTTATGCCAAAGCAGAAGACAAAATGAAGGCAGCCACCGCAGTTGCCCCGGCAGCACCAGGTGTACCGGTAGACGGTTATATTGTAAAACCGGCCGTTTTAAAGGATGAATTAGAAATCACCGGAACCCTGGAACCAAATCAGGAAGTAGATATTGTGAGTGAATTGCCACGCAGGGTTATCCGCATCAATGTCAAAGACGGAGCGTCGGTCAGAAGAGGTCAGTTACTCTTTGAAATGGACAACGCCGACCTGCTGGCCCAATTGGAAAAAATTCAACAACAGGAAAAATTATCCAAATTAAATGAAGAACGCCTCCGTGATTTGATTCAGCACGAAGCAGTCGTTCAACAGGATTACGACCAGGCACTTACCAATCTGAAAGTGTTGGACGCACAGATCGCTGAATTGCAGGTTATGCTAAATAAGACAAGGATCAGAGCTCCGTTCAGTGGCCAGCTGGGTATTATTCATGTGTATCCCGGTGCTGTTGTTTCGGCAAATACGGTGCTGACCCATATTCAGGACAACAGCCAGGTAAAGCTGGATTTCCACGTGCCTGAAAAATATGCGCAAACCATTACAATAGGTAGTCAGCAAAGTTTTACGGTAGCCTCCGACACGAGACAGTATACCACAAAAGTAATTGCGCGGGAAGCAGGAGTTGATCAGAATACAAGGACTTTACTGGTCAGAGCTATAAGCCAGAATCCCGGTAAGGTTTTGCTTTCAGGACAAAGTGCCCGACTACAACTATCCCTGCACAGTTCCGCTGATGCTCTGATGGTTTCATCACAGGCCTTAATTCCTTCGTCTCAGGGATACAGTGTGTACACTGTGAAAAATAATCAGATCCAGGTGGCTGCTGTTGAAATAGGACAACGCGGCGCCTATACGGTAGAAGTTTTACATGGTATAAATAAGGGAGACACAGTAGTGACCAGCAATTTATTAAGGTTAATGCCGGGTTCCCTTGTACAATTCGCGAGTCTGAAATAGACTGAACGCCGAACGATTCTTCGCCATTAACAATTAACAATTATCAATTAACAACTGTATGAGCGCTATATCACAAGTGAGTATTTCCCGTCCCGTGCTGGCCGGTGTCATGTCGGTGTTGCTGATTCTTTTTGGTATTGTGGGCTACACATTTCTTGGAACCCGCGAGTATCCGGTCACCGATTCACCGATTGTGACGATCACAACGGTTTATCCGGGAGCGAGTGCAGATATTATTGCTTCGCAGGTTACCAAACCACTGGAGGAAGCGGTGGCTGAAGCAAATGGCATCAGGGCCATCAGCTCCGTGTCACGTGAACAGGTTAGCATGATCACGGTGGAATTTAATCTGAATGCCGATTTGGAAGCCGCAGCCAATGATGTCCGGGACAAGGTTTCAAAATCCCGCCAGCAACTGCCTACTGATATTGAACCCACCATTGTAGAAAAATCCGGTCCTCCTGATTTCCTGGTTTTTCTAACCGTACAAAGTGATACAAAAAGTCTGGAAGACATAACTGACTTTGTCAACATCAATATCAAAGAAAGGCTGCAATCCATTCCGGGTGTACGGCTGGTGGATTCTTATGCCGGTCGTAAGCGATCCATGCGTTTGCGTATGGATCCGGTGAAACTGGCTGCCTATCAACTCACCCCTGCGGATGTTCAGGCGGCACTACAGAGAGAAAATGTTGATTTGCCGAGTGGAAGAATTGAAGGTCAAAATACAGAAGTCACTCTCCGTACAGAAGGAAGACTGGTAACTGAAGACGATTTCAATAATATGATTCTGCGTCAGCAGGACGGGGCAATCATACGATTCAAAGATATTGGGACAGCGATCATGAGTTCTCAAAACGAACGCACCGCCATGATCGTGAGTGAAGGTAACACCGCACGTTATGGGGTGGGTACAGGTGTTCAGCCCCAACGGGGCGCCAATTCGCTGGCTATTGTAGATGAATTCAAAAAACGTTTTGCCGATATTCAAAAGACCGCTCCCAAAGATTTTATTATTTCACTGGGAAAAGATTTCACTGTTCCGGTGCGTAATTCTTTATCGGAAGTGGGAGAAACATTATTGCTGGCCTTTGTACTGGTAGCGCTGATCATCTTTATTTTTTTACGCGACTGGAGAAGTACAATTATTCCTTTGGTAGCCATTCCGGTTTCAATCATCGCCGCATTCTTTATCATGTACATTGGAAATTTCTCGATAAATGTTTTAACCTTACTGGGACTGGTGCTGGCGATTGGCCTGGTGGTGGACGATGCCATCGTGGTGCTGGAAAATATCTATAGTAAGGTGGAACAAGGCATGACGCCGTTACAGGCGGCGAGAAAGGGATCAGATGAAATATATTTCGCTGTTATTTCCACCACGATCACACTGGCAGCTGTTTTCCTGCCAATTCTTTTCCTTGGGGGAATTACCGGACGACTATTCCGCGAATTTGCAATCGTCGTTTCCGGTTCCGTTCTGATATCAGCCTTTGTGGCCCTGACCCTGTCCCCCATGATGAGCGCATATCTTTTGAAATCAGGTTCACATCAAAACTGGCTCTACAAAAAAACAGAACCGTTTTTTATAAAGATGAATGATGGATATGAAAATTCATTAAGATTCTTTTTTAAGCGGAGATGGATCGCATTTATCCTGCTAATCGGCTCATTCGGAATTGCAGGGCTGCTTGCACCCAAGCTGCCTTCTGAACTTGCGCCGCTGGAAGACCGGTCCATGGTGGGCCTGGCGGTAATTGCTCCTGAAGGAACATCTTATGAGAGTATGGAAGAAACCATGAAAGCGATCAGTAATTATGTTTCTGATTCCATACCAGATCTGAATGAAAACAGAACGTATGCCGGTATTGCAGCATCCATTGGAACTTTGGTGCAGCCCGTGAACGGTGGATTTCAATGGATTTTCCTGAAAGAACCAAAGGATCGTAAAAGCGGATTAACACAAAATCAGGTGTATCAGAAACTGATTGCCGCCTCACAAAAATTCCGGAATGTGATCGTCATACCGATTCAGATTCCAACCATCGGTGGATTCTCCAGCGAACAACCGCTCGAATATGTTGTACAGGCCCCGGATTTGAAAAGTCTCGAAGCAGTAATTCCCAAAATCATGGGCGAAGTTTATAAATCCCGAAAGCTTGTATTTCAAAATCCTGATTTTAAAATTGACCGCCCCGAAATTGGTATTAGCATAGACCGGCAACGCGCTGCGCAACTGGGTATCACTACGCAGGAAATCGGACGCACTTTGCAACTCGCTTTGAGCGGCAGACGCTATGGCTACTTTATTTATAATGACCGCCAGTATGAAGTGATCGGACAACTGGACAGACAGGAACGTTCCTCACCGGATGCTTTGCGTTCTCTTTTCCTGAAATCAGGAAATGGTGAAATGATTTCACTCGATAATCTGGTAAAATTGAATGAAACGGTGAGTCCCCCCGCTCTATACCGTTATAATCAATCTTATAGTGCAACCATTTCGGCCACACCGGCTCCGGGTGTCAGTCTGGGAGATGCAATCAAAGAGATGAATAACATTACAAAAAAAGTATTACCTCCGGGTTTCAGAACAGCACTCGCTGGACAAAGCCGTGATTTTGCTGAAAGCAGTTCGAGTCTCATTTTCGCTTTCGTATTTGCGATTCTTCTCATTTATCTCGTCCTGGCTGCACAGTTTGAAAGTCTCATTGATCCTTTCATTATTCTTCTAACTGTTCCCATGGCTGTAACAGGCGCCCTGCTCAGTCTCTGGATCACACATCAGTCAATGAATGTTTTCAGCGAGATCGGAATCATTATGCTCATCGGACTTATTACCAAGAACGGGATTCTGATTGTTGAATTTGCCAATCAGCGGAAAGCGGAAGGAATGAATGTACGTGAAGCAGTATTGGCAGCTGCCACCTCCCGGTTCCGGCCCATTTTGATGACAACCCTGGCAATGATTTTTGGAACATTACCCATCGCCCTGTCTCTGGGTACTTCGTCCGGCAGTCGCACTTCATTGGGTATTGTAGTAGTGGGCGGATTAATTTTCGCGGGTATACTTACGTTGTATGTGATTCCCGCGGTCTACTCCTATTTCTCCAGACCATATAAAGCGAAAGCTGAAACAAAACCCGGCGTATTAACCATACCAGGAAACATTATTCCTGCATAAAAAACTTCATATGACAATCAAGAAAGCTTTTATCTATACATCTCTGGTTTTCGGGCTCATCACGCTGATATCCTATCTGGCCAACGCGCAACCGAGACAATTATCTCTCAAAGAGGCGTTGAGTCTGACGTTAACAAACAACCGGGAAATCAAAATCAGTGCGTTGGATGTGGACCGGTCGGAACAATTGACACAGGTGGCAAAAAGTGCGTCGCTCCCTTCTGCAGGAATCAGCGCACAGGTATATCATTATTTTTATGAAGCTCCTTTTTTCGGTATCGGCAACAGCGGAGGAAATGGCGAAAAGATTTCTTACGACCGTTTTGGAGGAAAGGATCAGGCCGGTGCAACCGCCTGGATTACACAACCCGTATACAATGCAGCTATAAAACCCGGAATCATTGCTGCCAAACTGCAGGAACGTCAAAGCCATTTGTCCGTCATTGACAAGCAAA